>QHNF01000117.1 GCA_003218345.1 Verrucomicrobiota bacterium
CGATGTTCGATCCACTGCGGAATGAATCGCGCTTCCAGAAACTCTGCGAAGAAAAACCGCACTGAAATACCTACGGCTGGTCGCGGAATTTTCGAGCGTGTTGAAAGCTTGGTCCCGTCGCGAAATTTATTTTCATCGCTAGCCTAACAAGCTTAGACTCCGGAGAACACAGCGCCGATGTGGCGAAATGGCAGACGCAACGGACTTAAAATCCGTTGGGCTTAAAAGGCCCGTGCCGGTTCGAGTCCGGCCATCGGCACTTTCGACCGACTTTCGTCGCGTGCTCGCGATTGTCGGAGTTGCGGAGTGCGGATTAGGCGTTGTGAATTCCGGAAAGGCGGCGCTAATCCTGATAACAAATGGCAAAGGATTCTTTTGCAGAACGCATGGCGAAGCTTGGCATCCGCGATGCCGATCTTGAGGAGACGTTCGCGCGCTCAGGCGGTCCGGGCGGGCAAAACGTAAACAAGGTGGCGACCGCGGTGACACTGCGTCATCGGCCAACGAGCGTTAGCGTCACTGTGCAGGATTCGCGTTCGCAAGCAGTGAACCGCAAGCTGGCACGGGAACGCTTGCTCGATGCCATTGAGAAAGCTCGAGATGAACGCCGTGCGGCGGAGATCGCAGAGCGGCAAAAGGAGCGTCGCCGCAAATCGCCGCGCCCAGCCGCGCTTAAAAGGAAAATTCTGGAAACAAAACGCAAGCGCGGTGAGCTGAAGCGACGGCGGGCCAGGGTTGCGATATAGGCAGATTTTTTTTCTTTAATACATCTTCCGGAGCAATTTGTGACGAATTGTTTGTGAGAACCTATTCATACTATGAAAAAATTGATCATTGTTACTTCTGCGCTCTCGGTGCTCGCGATGATGCTGGCCTCTTGCGCGAGCGAACCCGAGGCGACCACGACCACGACTCGTCAGACCACTGTGACTACCCAGCCACCGGCACCGGTCGGCACCAGCACGACAACAACGACGCACCAGATGGGCGGCGGCTACTAAACAAGAGCAACGACTAGTTCGAAAAGGGAGACTCAACAGCAGTCTTCCTTTTCTTTTTGCCCCCGTGCTGTTGCAGCGGGATGCAGCTTACAACGGGCATCACGTGGTCAATTGTCCCCCAAACTCACCAATGTGGAAATGCCGAGGGCACGGCTATCCTTCCCATAGTTGATTGACTGGAGGCCAATGCCACGTCCGCGCCAGCGACGCGAGTTTCTGCTACAAGTAGTTTAACAGGTCAATCGACCCTCACCTTAATTCTCTCCCCTTTGCAAAGGAGAGAGCCGAACTATGCAACGCGACGCATACGAAGCGAATGTGAGCGAGATTCACAACCCGACAGTCGCGATAGTTTGATTGAAATCGTCCGGCAACGGCGCTTCAAAAGTTTTCCATTCCCCGGTGCGCGGATGACGGAAGCCGAGCTTCCAGGCATGCAACATTTGTCGAGGATAATTTTTCGCCACCTTCGGCGCATAGATTTTATCGCCGAGAACAGGGTGACCAAGATGATGAAGATGCACGCGAATCTGATGAGTGCGTCCGCTGTGCAACCGGCATTCAATCAGGCTTGCCTGATCGCTCGAGCGAATGACGCGATATTCGGTTTTGGCAGTGCGTCCACGCGAGGAAGTCACACTCATGCGTTGCCGATGAACCGGATGTCGTCCGATTTTTTCTTCGATTATGCCAGTCGCTTTGCGCAATTTTCCGGCGACCAGCGCAAGATAAATCTTTTCCACTGTGCGCGCGGCAAACTGTTTGGATAATTCTCGATGCGCCACGTCATTCTTGGCCGCAACAAGACAGCCGCTTGTTTCTTTGTCCAGACGGTGGACGATTCCCGGTCGTTCTTTCCCGCCGATCCCCGATAACGTGGCGCAGTGGCTGAGCAACGCGTTGACCAAAGTGTGTTCGCGATGACCGGCGCCTGGATGAACAGTGAGCCCGGCGGCTTTATTGATAACAATGAGATCATCGTCCTCGAAGAGAATCTCAAGCGGGATTGGCTCTGGCCGGGTCTCGATTTTCTCCAGCGGCGGCTCGATCAGTTCAATCTTGTCACCACTCCGCACAATTTGGCGTGGTCGGGTGGTCACGTTGTTGAGTTGAACAAACCCGCCAAGGATCAACTGCTGAAGCCGCGACCGCGAATATTCTGGCAACTGCTTTGCCAGAAACTGATCAAGGCGCAGCTTTGATTGCTCTTTTGGTACGAGTAACTGATGCGTTTTCATTTCTTCCCGAAAAATGCAAAGCCTTCTGGGCTGTGGGCATGTTACGCTTTCATTGCGGGGGAACTTCTCAATGTTACAATCGGATGTTGATGGCGACTAACGGGAGTCCACAGATGTGTCCCGCTTGCGGTACTGCCATCGACACGACGGCTGCAGAGCCATTGGCGCGCGTCGCCTGTCCCAACTGCGGCAAGAAAGTACGCGTGGAAAGGACGTTCGATCATTTCGTCGTAGTCGAGACGCTTGGTGTTGGTGGGATGGGTACCGTTTACAAAGCGCGCGATACCCATCTGGACCGGTTCGTGGCGCTGAAACTTTTGCGAAGAGATCTCGGCGGCCAAGAGGATCATAATGCTCGTTTGCAACAGGAGGCGCGCGTTGCTGCCTCTCTGAATCATCCGAACGTTGTCCAAGTGTTCGATTCGGGAACAGACCACGGCCAGTTCTATGTGGTAATGGAGTTGGTCGACCATGGAAGTCTCGACGATCTCATGGCGCTCCAACCTCGATTGCCGGAAAAGCAAGTGCTCGAAACCGGCATTCAGGTCGCGAAAGGCCTGCGTGCGGCGCACCGGAAAGGTTTGATTCATCGCGACGTGAAGCCCGCAAATATCTTGTTTGTTGATGAGCATGCGGCAAAAATCAGCGACTTCGGTCTCGCGGGCGTGGCAACGCAGCGTTTGGAAACGGATAGCGTTATTTGGGGAACGCCGCAGTATGTCGCGCCGGAAAGACTAAACAATCAGACGGAGGACTTCCGCAGCGACATTTACAGCCTGGGCGCAACACTGTTTCACGCTGTCGCCGGCAAAGCGCCAATTGAAGGCGAAACAAATTCCGCCGCTGCGCTGCGCGAGTTAAAACAACGGCCACTCGATTTGCACGCCGTCGCGCCGGACGTTTCTACGGCGACAGCGCGCGTTTTGCATCGAATGATCGCGGTGGAGCCAGCGCGACGTTTTTCCTCTTACGACGAGCTGGTGGCGGAACTCGAGCGAGCGCGGCGACGGCTGGAGCGCGGCCCGCGGCGCTGGCGGTGGCCATTGGTTCGCTTTTCCCGGCGCAGCCTCGAAGGTCCAACAGAGACTGCACCCCAGCGCCGACCGCGGTCGCTTCTGATTTTGCTGGCCTTGTCGGCTGGGTTGGCTGCTGCAGTAATCTTCTTCGTCGTCCCGCGCGGCGTTTCGCCTTCGTGGACAGACCTGACGGCGTGGGCGACGGTCTGGCTGGAGAGGGGCCCGTGGAATCGAGCGGTTGCCAATTATAAAGAGCAGGTCGCCCTTTATAATTTCCCTGCAGCGGCTGAGGCGATCAAGAATGTGAAGCTGTTCGGCCCGTCATTTAAGCAGGCACAGGAAACAAAGGAAAAGAAAGCGCAGCTGCTGATCGATTGGAAGACCGCGCTAATCGAGGACCTTAATCATGCGCACTTCTCGGGTGTGATTGAAGACAGCAGCGGCACGCGATACGCAGGTATCGCCAGTGCTACCGATGAGGGCCTTAGCATGAAGCTTCCTTACGGCATCGCATGGGTGACCTGGGACAAGCTTTCCCCGAAGGCATTGCTGGCTGTCTCCGAATCGTTTATTAAGCCGGGAGCGCGCGATGCAGCGGATCGACAATGGCGTTGCGCCGTCTTTGCGAGCGAGACCGGGCAAATCGAGACAGCTCGGCAACTGGCGGAGGCGGCTGCAAACGCCAATCCCGAATACAGGGAGCAAATTTCCGTCTTGTTTCCGGATAATCCGCAGACTCGTTAACAGCAGCTGTAACGCCGTCTCTTCCTATTCTTGCTCTTGCGTTTGCTGACGTTCCAGTTCTGCTTATCAGGAGCACGAGGGGAATATAGGAAGAAGAAGACAAGCGAGGATGAACAAATTACCTGGCTGAGAGTCAGATTTTAGACGAGTCATTGCCATAATTGATTTTTGGCGCGATTTTTTCTTGATCGCGAATATGGAGCAGAACCCGCCACCGCCATTTCCTTCACCGGAAGAACTGAAGACCAAGATCACAGAGTTCATGAAACAGAATTTCGGAGATCGGGTGTCGGTAGCGACGTTTGCCGAGCAGGAACCGGCTACCGCGGTTGAGGACGAAAAGCCGGAGAAGACTGATCATCAGGAATTCGAATTCAATTTTCTGCCGCGCGACATTAAAGCGCATCTCGACCGTTTCGTGATTAAACAAGATGAAGCGAAGAAGGTCCTCGCGATTGCGGTTTGCGATCACTACAACCATGCGAAATACCTGCGCCAGCTCGAGAAAGAGGATGCCAGGCGCGCAGAGGAGACTGAATACATCAAGCAAAACGTGATCTTGGTCGGCCCGACTGGAGTCGGCAAAACGTATCTCATCAAGCACATCGCCGATCTGATCAAAGTGCCGTTTGTGAAAGCGGACGCGACGAAGTTCAGCGAGACCGGTTACGTCGGTGGCGATGTCGAAGATTTGGTGCGCGAGTTAGTGCACAAAGCCGATGGCGACGTGAATCTGGCGCAATTCGGAATCATTTACATCGATGAGATCGACAAGATCGCTTCAGCCGGAAATATGATCGGCCGGGATGTGAGCGGACGCGGCGTCCAGACGACGCTGCTCAAGTTAATGGAGGAAACGGAAGTGCCTGTGCGCAGCATGAACGATCTCCAGTCGCAATTGCAAGCCGCGTTCGAATTTCAACGGCGCGGCAAGGCGAAGCGCGAGACGATTAATACGCGTCACATTCTGTTCGTGGTAAGCGGCGCGTTTGAGAAGTTGAAAGAACAGGTGGCGCGGCGCGTTAGACAAGGCCAGATCGGATTTAGCGCGCAACCGATTCAGGTGATGGACAACGAGCTGTTTCAGTACGTCACGACGCAGGATTTTATCGAGTACGGATTCGAGCCGGAATTCATTGGCCGCTTACCAGTGCGCGTCGTGTGTGAAGATCTCGATGCCGACGATCTCTTTAAGATCATGAAATATTCTGAGGGGAGTTTGCTGCGGCAATACGAGCGCGCTTTTCGCGCCTACGGCATCCAGATTAGTTTTGAGGATGAAGCGCTGCACCTGTTGGCTCAAGCTGCCGCCAAGGAAAAAACCGGTGCGCGTGGATTACTCACGGTATTTGAAAAGTTGTTTCGCGATTATAAATACTATCTTGCCGGGTCGGGCCTGACTCAGTTGCGTGTCACTGCGGCGCTGGTGCGCGAGCCCAGGCGCTTGCTCGACCGGTTGATGGCCGAGGGACAAAAGCTGGAGACGCAAATGCTCGAAGCCGGTGCGCGTCAATTTGCCGAGAAATTCAGCAGCGA
>QHNF01000118.1 GCA_003218345.1 Verrucomicrobiota bacterium
GGATACGGTGTCGATCCATCGTTCGAGATCCATTCGCGAAACGCATCTTCCTGCCGTTGAAATTCTCCTGATTCAGACTGCTCGGCTGCAAATTGCGCTCTCATTAACCACGAATGAACACGAATAAACATGAATTCACAGAACGACCATCCATTCGTTTTCGATTCGTGTTAATTCGTGATTAATTATTTGCCCGGCTTGAAAAGAGCGGCATCGAGGATCGACCAGAGATGGATGATCCCATCCGAGCAAGAAAAACCAGAGGATTGCCGCCAGACAGAACTGTACGATCGCCATGAGCAATCGGCCTTGCAGCAACTGCCCCAGGCCGGGAATAAAGAAACTGCAAAGCGCGGCAAGAACGTTGCCCGCAGAACCTTGACCCGCCATGTCTGTTATCTTATGAGCGCCTACACAATCGACAAGTCGATTTGGCGGCAAATGGGATTGGCATAATCCGCAGTGCCTCTCCACCCCATTGACAATGAAAAACGCGAGTGATACCGTCGCGCGAATTTACGTGGAAGTCCGTAAAAACGGGCGACAATGCGATTTTCCATAAAAATTTGCATACATTACTGAACAGTCAGGTTTTGGTGCTGAACCGGCTCTGGCAGGCGGTTAACATCTGCTCGGCGCGGCGCGCATTCGCGCTGGTTTATGCGGGTCACGCGCAAGTCGTTTCGGCGGATGAGGCAAACAATTTCATGACGCACGACTTCCAAAGCTGGCGCGATTTTTCCACGACCGCGCCTGAAAATGAAATGGTCACGACCATTTCGTGGAAGATTCGCGTGCCGCGCGTGATAGTGCTGCTCTTTTTCGATCGACTCCCGAAGAAGGAGGTGAAGTTTACGCGCCACAATGTTTTCGAGCGCGACAAGAACACCTGCCAGTATTGTGGAGAGGTCTTCGATCGGAGCGATCTCAATCTTGATCATGTCGTGCCGCGCGACCGCGGAGGGACAACGACGTGGGAAAACGTCGTGTGCTCCTGCGTCGCGTGTAACACACGTAAAGGCAACCGGCTCCCGCGAGAAGCCCACATGCATCTCATTCGGAAACCAAAACGCCCCAAGTGGCGCCCATTCGTGCACGTCACCTTTTCAACGCCACAGCATGAGAGTTGGCGGCATTTTGTCGATCTCGCCTATTGGAACGTGGAATTGAGCGACTAGCGTTGCTCAATTCGAGCTTGATTCGTTGAAGCGTTAAAGCGGCACTGTCGAGCTGAGCGATTAGCATCGCTCAATGGAACAGCTGCCCACAATTTTCCGCTTTCAGGTTACCTCGAGTTATTACAGGCCACTGCCGCTTGACGACGAGAGCCTTAACGGTCGCATTCACTCGTCTTAGCTATCGGATCGAGCCCGCAACGTGCTTCGCGCGCGTGGAGTGAATCACATAAGCTCTTAATCCGGATCATGTGGAAGGGCTCATCCATTTTTTTGCGGTGGTTGAGCCTTTGATTTTACCTCTTTCACCAGGAACTGATAATCAACGAACACTAGACAGAATCAAGTGCTCTTCCCCGATACGAGCAGGGCCGCGTACACCCTACGACTCTCGCTCTAACACCAGCAGCCCAGAGTCAGAATTTTTCCAACTCTGGAAGATTTTCTGGAACTTGGGTCCGGGAAGTCGGGATAAGCATGGTGAAAGAAAACAAATACATGAAAACAATAACGAAATTTATTTATCCTATTTTTGCAGCGTTCACCTCCATCCCGCTCGCGCTTGCTGTTGTCGCTCTCGCGATGGGCCCTCTAACTGCGAATGGCGCGCCGGGTGATCTATTCGAGTCAGACACATGGAGCAACACGATCTACAAATTTGCTCCCGATGGCGCGCGGAGCACATTCGCTACCGGGCTGAACTGGCCCTCTCGGTCTCGCTTTTGATAGCGCGGGCAACCTCTACGAGGGAGACCAATACACCGGCACGATCTACAAGTTTGCTTCCGATGGCACGCGGAGCACTTTCGCTACCGGGCTCAACAATCCTGCTGCTCTGGCTTGTGACAGCGGGGGCAACCTATTCGAGGCAGACTGGCTCAGCGGCACGATCAACAAATTTGCTCCCGATGGCACGCGGAGCACTTTTGCTACCGGACTAAATCGTCCGGCTTTCCTCGCGATTCAGCCGGCACCTACAACCAGTTATGCCGCACAGATTCAGCAACCGATCAATGCAGATGGAACAAGTGTCTTTAACGTGAGGCGCGGTGTGGTTCCAGTGAACTTCACTTTGACCCAGGGCGGTGTTGCGACATGCGTGCTGCCGCCGGCAACTATCGCTCTCACCCGAACGGCGGGAGGAACGACCGGACCCATCGACGAGTCCATTTACACCGGCTCCGCCGACACCGGCTCAAACTTCAGAATCGATAACTGCCAGTACATATACAATCTGAGCGCGAGTGCACTCGGAGTCGGCACTTATCGCGTCGACATCAAGATCAGTAATCAAGTTGTAGGCAGCGCTACCTTCCAGCTAAAATAGCCTTTTGCTGTTGTCTCCAAACAGCAGCAACTTGCACTGAGCCGTCACGCTTTAATCGCGTGGCGGCTCTTTGTTTGACTCGAAATTCCAAAAACGATTGGCTCACCACTCTATGAACTCGCCCGCTTGCTCGTGCGTTTCGATCACGTTACCAGAATCACCGTAAACGCGAATCACGGCATCATGTGAGCGGCGCGACGCGAACATGCATATCACCAGCTTTAAGTGGCAGCACGCTGAATGACACTGGCTAAGATTGACATAGAACGTATGGCGCCGTGGAGCCGTCGTGCTATCGAGTCAGCTCGCAAATCCAGTTTGTTTCCCATGTTTTACCGCCGTCGGGCGAGAAAGACTGTTCCATCCGCGCCGATTTCGGCGAGATATTCAACCAGACGTAGCGCACCAGGATCGCGCGCCCCTTATATTGTTCCTGATCGTAAAACTCGCCGCGATTGCCGGTAAATTGACCAACAACTGGCGGCGTGTTGAGAGTGCCTTTGTCCACGTCCAGCAGGTAGATACTCCACTGATGCGAGTCCGGATTGTATAACCTGAGTGTTTGACCTTTGATGTGCAGGTGCTTTACGGGATTATCGACCTCGAACTCCTCAAAGTTCGCATTGCTGTCGAGGATCTTCTTGTGATTCGAGATGCCGTCATACTCAACCCAAGTGGTCGAACCGACCAGACGATCGGGGAGCCGGCGAACATGAGCCTTCCAGTCACCTATAAGGAAGTCGAAGTCGTTGGCTCCGTTGCGCACCGGGGCAGCTGGCGCCGATGCTGCTGAAGGTTGCGAGGGCTGCTGCTGTGACGCGGAAACGCCAGGAGCTGGCGATTCTTGCGCTGTCGATGACAGCAAACTCAGTTGCAGTGTAGCAAGCAAGTAAATCAAACTTGTTTTCATAGGTCTAATGAGGGCGAAATCAGCCACCGCTAGCATGAGTGAGCGTGGGTTGCAATGAACGTGTTTTCATAAAGTGAAGCGAGGCGTTACCCCGTCCAGCGGTTGGCTGTATCTTCCGGCGAGGCCTACACAGCGCGCATTTGCTGGCGAATTGGTTCATTATCTGCGTACACCTGCCACTCCGCAATCTGACCGTCGCGGACCACAGCGCGAAGCGCCACGGGAGTGCTCCATCCCGAGTTTGGTCGCTTAAGACCGTCCGACCAGTAGGAGCCACTCGCTACGCCCACGAGCATCGTCTCATCTTCAGCAGTCTCCGGGCTGAAACAGCGGCTAATTTTGAGATGATAATCAGAAACCATGGCGAAGTAGAACTTCCAGCCCTCCTGCATGGAGTCGCGGCCTTCTACCACCGAGCCAAGCGAGTCAATGAAACGATGATCTGATGTCATGAGCGAGGCAAGTCGTTCGACATCGTGTGCATTAATCGCGGTGACGAATTGCTCGGCTACTGTTTGTGGAGTCATACGTGCAAACAATAGGTTCAAATACGTCTAACGAGACAGAGCTCAGCCACCGCTGGCGGGAGCGAGCGTCACAAACATTGAGAACTGTTTCATAAAATCAAATGTGGACTTCACAACGACCAGCGGTTGGCTGGAGCGATTGGTTAGGTGTTTCGGCTGTTGGGGAAGAGCGCGTCACGAGGAGGTAATAAGTCGATAAGCGAGCCAGCCCACAATAACGGCAGTGACCGGCACGAAAAGGAAAAGGGCGCATCCGCGACCGGCCGTTGGGGCGCGCCCGGCGCCCACGTTAGCAAGCATCTCTTTGGCGTGAGGATACCCTTGGTCGGCTGCCTTTTGTAGCCATGTCGTGGCATCAGCAGGGTTCTTTTCGACGCCGTCGCCGGTCGCGTAGCAGCGGCCGAGCATAGCCTGCGCGGCGGCGTGGCCTCGCTCTGCGAGTTGCCTCCACAGTCTGACTGCTTCGATCGCGTCCTTCTCGACGCCCTCTCCATGCAGAAGTTGCCGCGCGAGATCGTATTGAGCTTGGGCGTGATCCTGATTGGCGGCCTTCCGAAACCACTTCACTGCCTCAGCATCGTCTGGGGTAACTCCAAATCCGAGCACTGTGCGGTATGCGCTGCCCAACCGGTGTTGCGCGTCGGCGTGTCCCTGTTCCGCCGCCTTGCGAAACCACTTCACTGCTTGCCGTTCGTCGCGGTCCACGCCGACACCAAAGTAGTAAAACGCGCCAATGGAGTTTTGCGCTTCGGCATCGCCTTGATTGGCGGCTGTATGAAGAAGACTCGCTGCCGTCTGCATGTCTGTCGGCATGCTTCGCTGTGCGAAATAGGTAACTCCGAGGCTTGCCAGCGCTGCCGGATCACCGGCCTTGGCAGCGAGAAGCTTGGCTGTGAAATCGTCGTGAAGTGATGGCATGGCGGGCCAATGCTGACTGTCAAGGGTGAGCGGCTTCATCGCCTAACGAGAACAAGATGAGCTGCCGCGAGCGAGAGCGCGCATGGCTGCGGGTGAAAGGCTTCTAGTCATCTGAAAACTGGGCAGTACGGCGGCTCGCGGTCAGCTCCATCGATTGGTTAGATGTTCTTGGAACGGTCGGTCGCGAATCGTTTCCTAGCTGCCTTTCTCACTTTTTCTTTGTGCGCTTCGGTCGGCTTGAGATCAGCCCTAACCGAAGGACGTTTCGCGAGGCTCGCGCGACTTCGGATGATGAGAGTAAGCCAAAGCTCTGCATTGTTGTTCGATCGCAGGCTCTGTGAACGATAAAGGATGAGGAGCGTGGGCAAATTTGTTTCTAATCCCGCGAATCAGGTGCAACTCGCGCTGCACTGCTTTCGAGATATGTCCCGATAAAAAGCTCATATCGATACGTGCGGAAAAGGTAGATAGCGCGCCGCTGCCAGAAAAGACCTCCTTAATCAGTCTCTTGGATTCGACAAAATGCGCCTTCAACATCTCCGCTAGCTGATCATCGACGTATGAAGCGGCAATAATCGCACACCCTCTGTCGGTTTCGAGATCGAGCGAGTCACGGAACGCTTGGACTTCCGGTAGACGGTCCGCGAGTGGCGGTGGGATCTTGATCATCTAACGAGAA
>QHNF01000119.1 GCA_003218345.1 Verrucomicrobiota bacterium
TGAGACGTTCGAGCGCCACGGCTTCATCTGGGGTGGCAAGTGGTGGCACTTCGACACGATGCACTTCGAGTATCGTCCCGAAATTATCGCTTACGCAAAATCTGTCGCGACATCGGCTCCGGAAATTAAATCAGTGCATTAGCCGCGTAGCATTCGCCGCAGCTCGTCTCTTAATTTTTGAGCGGCATCATCGACATGAAATAAGGCGACGCGGCCGGAGCGCGCGATCTCGCTTGCTTCGACGGATTTCGCAGACTGACCATCGCGTACGGCCGCACTTAGTTCGTCCGCAAATCTTCCGCTGCCTTCAACTACGAGGAGTGGCCATCCCTTGTGCACGCTTTGCAGAGCTTCATCCGCCGCAATAGCGCCACCATTGACGAGGACTGCAACGATCGGCGCGTTGAATGCGCGCGCCAGTTCCAACATCTTCCCGGTTTCGCCGCCCCATTCATCGCTTTCCACCAAAACGAAATGGGAGTGATTCGGTTCGAGCCGAGCGCCGTCGGAGACGGCGGATGCGCCGGCAATTTCCGGATGCGTGATTTTCCCTTTCGGTGCGATTCCGAGCAACTGACACGTCCCGGGACACCGCGCGACCGCCTCGCCCATGATCGCCATAACACCGGATTGTGTGCCTCCATCGATAATCAGCGCACCCAATTCGGCCGCCACCAGAGTAACTCCATCGGCAAACAAAGTCGCCAGATGAGCTTTGCGTGAATCATCGAGGCCGGCCGCGCCGCCAAAAAGCAGAACCACGGCACGGGGCGACGTGATTTCAAGAGCGTCTAAAATCGCCTGTGCGCTTGCATCGCGCGGTGCGGCGATAACGACGGCACGATTTCCATTCTCGAAACTAATCGTATTTTTTCTCACGATTTTTTCATGCCGGATTGAGTTTTTTGCCGCACCCCGCAACTCAATGTCGCGCCCTGAAAGTTCATTGAGGATGCCATCAACTTCCGTGACTTCGCGTCGCGCTCGCTCGCGTGCTTGTTTCAGTAAACGCAAATTGCCAAGTGTCCTCGACCGACGACGCCCATCCAGTTTACGAGTAGGTCACAGGAACGGATAGTCTAAACATTTAACATTTACTGCATAGCGTGCAACGCTTCTCGACAGGTTACGTGGCGGACGATGAAGGATTGCGCCTGCTCGAATTCGCGGACCGGCGTGCCCTGGAAGGGGAATTGCCGATCCTAGCAAGACGTTTGCAGACAAATGTTGCTCCGGCCGAGCATCGGCATCTCGACGCGATCCGTTCGAACAGCCGACTATCGATCCGGGAAGAATTTCGAGTTCAAAGCGGGCCAAAACTCTTGACAATCGGACGCTCATCGCGCCATGATCAGCGCTAATTCTCAAAGGCAACTCCCCCGTGCCGGCAAAAGCCATAGTAGTAGTGGTTTGGGCGGGCCTTCGCCGTAGCAGCTCCGGACTATGCTTCCGAAAAACTGCGACATCGCGGCAAAATCGAGAGGTTCAATTCCCTTGTCTGGGGGACCGGAAGAGGTGCGCCGTAGGAGCGGTCGCTGAGCGATTGTCGCAAAAGCGGGCATTTGCATAATGCCACGACGAGCAGAAAGTAACGGCGCCCCATTTCGCAGGATTTCCCGTGTAAGCGGCCATGGTTAACAGCATGACTCAGGAGAAGAAGAATATGCCAACACCACCAGATTCGGCCTCCGAGAAAGGCACCTGTTTTGTCGTGATGGGCTTTGGAAAGAAGACCGACTATGAGACTGGTCGCGTCCTGGATCTCGATCACTCCTATCTCAACCTCATCAAGCCGGCGGCCGAAGCCGCCGGCTTGAAATGCATACGCGCGGACGAGATCGTGCATTCCGGATTGATTGACGTTCCAATGTATGAACTGTTGTTGAAGGCTGATGTCGTCGTCGCGGACCTCTCTACTTCAAACAGGAACGCCATCTACGAACTTGGTGTGCGGCACGCTCTTCGACCTTATACAACGGTGGTGATCGCGGAAGAGAAGATCATGAAATCGCCGTTCTTTGATTTGAATCATATTGTCATCCGGCAATATCAACACTTGGGCGAAGACATCGGCGTAAGCGAAGCGAAACGTTTCACGATGGAGCTGACGGCTGCGATCCAGAAGATCATGGCAATTGAGCCCGAGCTGCGGCGAGATAGTCCTGTCTATAAATTTATCGAGCGACTGACTCCGCCGTCGGTCGCGGCCGAAGTGAGAGTCGCAAAGGCAGCCGCAGCGAGCGCGTCTGTGGGGATGGTCGGCGCCGGAACTCCCGCTCATAGCGAGTTGATGCAAAGGGTAGATGAGGCGCAGAAAAAGGGCGACTGGGTGAAGGCCAAGATGCTCCTCGAAGAAATTCGTGAGATGCGAAAGATCGGAGCCTCGGAAGCATCCGCGGACCAGCAGGTCGAGAACTCCGAAGATCCCTACATCCTCCAGCGCCTCGCGCTGGCAACTTACAAGAGCAAGTATCCCAGTCCCGAGGAGGCGCTCGAAACCGCGCGAGACCTGCTGGCGTTGCTCGAACCGCAGATCTCCAACGACACCGAGACGCTCGGCCTTTGGGGCTCGGTGCACAAGCGCCTTTGGGAACTGACTAAAGAGAGTAGCTATCTCGATGAAGCGGTGCGCGCCTACGAGCGTGGCTTTTATCTGAGCAACGACCATTACAACGGGATCAACTACGCTTACTTGCTCAATGAACGCGTAGCCCATCCCATCGGTTTTGCGGAATCCGTTGCCGACTTCGTGCAAGCGCGACGCGTGCGCCAGGAAGTGAAATCTATTTGCAACCAGTGGCTGACATCGAATGTGCGAAGCGCACCCTTACCTGCCGGGAGTAAGTTTCCCGAAAAACGGTATTGGGTTTTGGCGACTCTCGCCGAAGCGCACATCGGGTTGGAGGAAGAAGCGCTCGGCCAGCAGCGATTGGAGGAAGCCTCTGCCGCCGCTCCCGAAGAATGGATGAAGGAATCCACCCAGGAGCAGGTGACCAAACTCAAAGCGCTTCTGGCGGCGTCGCCGCTGAAGAAGCTCCCACTCCCCGTAGCCCAGTGTTAATCCTGCCGCGGCCTCTTCCGTCAGTCCTCAATCGCCGGTTTGATCGCCGCGTTGTAAATTTGATCGAAATCTACGGCCCTGCCGCTTTTGAGATCCGGCTTCTTACCAAACGGCATGTCCACAAAGCAGAGAGCGTGATAGTTCATTGGTTTTGATTTTTGATTGCAGTGACGAACTAATTCCTCCTCTTCCTGACTTCTGCCTCAGTTCGGCTTCAGTTCTAGTAATTTGACTACTTCGTCGCGCAGCTTCTTAACTTCGTCGTTGTCGGGAGCGAGCTTCACCGCACGGCTTGTTAGAAAGTCAGCTTCTCCTCAAGCGCGCCGGGCTTCGTCTCGATCAGTGCCTCCATAGAGCGCGTCATTGGCAAGACACCGGCCAAGATATGCGGTTACGCGGACATTCGCAGGATCGACCTGCGTCGCGGCCCGCAGTCCTTCGACTGTTCCCTCCTTGATCCTGTTTTCCAGCCATTCGGAAACTGGGACTTGCGAGAAGGGAGAAATCGTTCGGCTTCTGCGGTCCGAGGCGCTCCATTTCATGACTCGCTGTAGCGGAGTCAATTCTGAAGACACTCGTGCAAATTTCGCGGCGATCTTCTCCCGCGATGTTTTGACCTGTTCTGGAGTCACCAATTTAAGATTCTCTGCCTGCCCGACAGTTTCCAGAGTCACACCGCCGGTGGCTTCAGTTAATTCAGCAAGTAAGAGAATATCCTCTCTTGTGTCCTTACCCGTCACAATCGCGGCATCCCACAGCCGCGCACCATATCCTGAAGCGGTCACCACCCGCTGACCGTCGGGACTGAACTGCGCTGAATAAACGGTCGTATCATGCTTCATGGGCTCGCCAATTGGTTTGCCGCTGGACGCATCCCACAGCCGTGCGGTCTTATCATCTGAAGCGGTCACTACCTGCTGGCCATCGGGACTGAACTGCGCTGAAAGAACCACATCCTCATGCTTCATGGGCTCGCCAATTGGCTCACCGCTGGCCGCATTCCACAGCTGCGCCGTCTTGTCCTCTAAGACACAAACAGAGGTGGAGTACTACAACACCTTCATCTTCGATCCGGCCCCTTTTCGCGGAGATGTCCAGGAGACGGGCTTCAATGACCGCTTCATCAAGGAAGATCAAGTCCTTGCTGGTGGTTTCTGACGAACGCGTTGGTCGACGATGTTCGCACAGTGCGAACCTTGCGTGGAAGCGCGCTTAGCAATTGCGTGATTTCGGGCAACGCCGGCCGTGGAGCACGCGGCTGCAGCAGCTTGGTTAGGCGCTGGGCTAGTATCATAAGTGACTCTGAAATGCCTGCCGAACATCGGGATGCCGTAGGACACAAATCACTGAAGCAATACCGCCGATAAACAGTAGCGCGGAAACAGAAATCTACAGCCGCTCGTAGAACCAATGGTGGGTGACGCAGGAAAAGAGGACGAGGCAAGCTGTGTCGATAGCGGTGAGCACCAAAACAGCGATCAAGATGCGTCACCCAAATGTCAGTTTTTTGGCGCGTCCGAAGTCGGCCAGATTTGTTCTGTTTTTCATATGGTGTGTTGAATTCACGCCTATCTGCAGGCCGTCCTCAAGGGGGCGGCGGCGCCCCCCGTCCAATCCCGATTTGTAGCCGCGGCGCTGGTGTAGGGGTACGGGCGCCAGCTGGAGACACGCGAAGGTGAGGGCCCGGACTAGGAGAATCCTTCTCGCGCTTTTTCTGTGTTTCACGCGTCGCGCCCGGACTAGGAGAACCCCTCTCGCGCTTTTTCTGTGTTTCACGCGTCGCGCCTGTACGTTGTCGTGGTCGAATATTGATCATGACTTGCTGCCGTTGTGTTGCTCCGTCGCGACCGAACGCCGTCAGCGTGTATATCGTACGCTCCTCCGGTGAGACGCTAAGGTCCCCTTCAATGGGGCCGATTTCACCGACTGAAGGATCAATCGACGCGCGTTCGGCATTCTGCAGTCTGTAAGAAAGCCTCGCACTCTCACCACGCACAATCGTTGTTGGAGTTCCCGTGAATCTGACAATTCGCACCAGCGGCGGTGGGTTGAGAGGCATGGTCGGAATTATCGAAGGAGCCATAGGAGTCGCCGACAGCGGCGTTGTTATCTCCGTTGGAGTTACCGTCGGTGCTGGAGTCGCTGATGGCGACCACAAATGGAATTTGGATACGAAGGCCATGGCCACGATGAACGCGCAAATTACCACACCAAAGCCAGCGAATAATTTCCAGAGCTTCCACGGTGGAATTGGCGGAGGGGCAACTAAATTCAGATTGTGGCGAGTCACGCCTGCGCCAGCTGTGTCGCGAAGCTCTTCGCGTATTT
>QHNF01000120.1 GCA_003218345.1 Verrucomicrobiota bacterium
CCTCGGATCAAATTGGCACTCGCAAAAAGAGCGGCGATCAACAAAACCAGCGTTCGCATGGCGCACGCCGAACGTACTGCGCCAAAAGCTCCCTGCAAAGGCAAAAGCGTCCGTATGATTAAGGCAAACATTCCTGGAGCGGTTGATTACGCGTCAGTTTGATGGCGAAGGTTATCTGAGCGTTCTATCTTGATTAATCCATTAATCATCGGTTTTTCTTCATCGAACGTGAGCAAGTCTATCGACCAAATCTTTATTAGCGCCAAGCAGTGGCTGTTGTCGTGGCTGACGGGCGCGCCCGACTGGGTGATTCAGGTCGCCTCGAGTCTGATCAATATTTTCACGCTCCTCGCTGTGTTCCTCACGCTGTTTGCGCTGATGTCAGTGTTGGAGCGGAAGATTCTCGGCCGGATTCAAAATCGCTACGGCCCGAATCGCGTTGGACCATTCGGGCTTCTGCAGCCGGTGGCTGACGGCATCAAGATGCTGATAAAGGAAGACATCGTGCCGGCGCGCGCGGATAAGATCGTGCACTTCCTGGCGCCAATTCTCATTGCGGCGGCGGCGGTTCTTGCTCTTGGCGTAATTCCCTATGGACGCAACATGACCCCGTTTACGATCGATGGCGGCATCCTCTTTTTTTTCGCCGTTGGATCGACAACGGAGCTTGCCGTCTTCATGGCTGGTTGGGGGAGTAACAACAAGTTTTCGATGCTTGGCGCGATGCGCGCGATCGCGCAAATGATCAGCTACGAGCTGCCGCTCATTATCACGGTTTTGCCTGTCGTGATGGTCGTCGGCTCGCTTAACCCCGATGCGATCGTTGCGGCGCAGAATGGCTACGCCCTCGGGCTGGTGCCACGCTGGTTCGTTTTCACACCGTGGGGCGCAACTGCGTTCATTTTGTTTTTTGTATCCGGTCTTGTGGAGTCAAATCGCACCCCGTTCGATGTGCCGGAAGGTGAATCGGAAATCGTCGCCGGTCACATGACCGAATATTCCGGATTCAAATATGCGACATTTTTCATGGCGGAATACATCGGCATGTTCGCCATCACCGGTCTGGCCGCTACGTTGTTTCTCGGTGGCTGGCATTCGCCGATGCGCGCCCTCGAATTCCTTCCGTCCTACGTCTGGTTTTTCGCGAAGTTGAGCGCGCTACTGTTCGTTTACATCTGGCTTCGCGGAACATTGCCGCGCACACGCGTTGATCAGATCATGAATTTTGCCTGGAAATTCATGTTGCCGATGGCGTTTACCTGCGTCATCGCAGCGGCCGTCTGGCATTATGCAGGTCGCGGCTTACGCGGATGGCTTTGGTCGCTTGTGGTGATTGCGATTGTCTACACCGCCCTTTCGATCTTGCTCGACGCGCGAAGGAAATTTGCACCGCGCACCTACCGTTTCGCGGAATGAGCACACAGGTTGGCCGACGATTAACCGCCACACCGAGCGCCAGCCCGCTTGATGAAACTCGACGGCTCAAAGCCGTCGAGTTTTCCGGAGTCAGCTGTCGATCGTGGAGCCAACGCTCGCATTCCATGCGTTTTCTCGAATGAGCAGCACCGCTTTTATTGTCATTGCTATTCTGACACTGGCCGCGGCGTTGGCTGCCGCCACCCTTCAAAAGCTCATGCATGCGGCCCTAAGTTTCGCGGTGGCGCTTGTTGGTGTCGCCGCATTCTTCTTCTCGCTCGGCGCGGAATTCGTTGGTCTGGTGTTGGTGTTCGTGTACATCGGCGCAGTCGCGGTGTTAATCGTCTTTACGATCCTTTTAACGCGGCGCGACGTTGGAAAAGATCGCGGTACTAACTGGAGCGGCGTTATCGTGGCAGTCGCCGTCTTCGGCGGGTTGATCTGGACAATTCTTGAGACGCCATCGCTTTCCGCCGCCGCGCCACAGATTCCAGCGCTCACCGTCCGGCGAATTGGTGAAGCGCTCATGACGAATTACGTCTGGCCGCTACAATGCATCGGGGTTCTTCTTACCGCGGCATTGATTGGTGCGCTCATTCTTGTGATGGAGGAAAGGCGATGACGCGCGGATTGCCCGTTTGGGTAGCGCACGCGTCGCGTGTGTTGGTTTCGGCGTTGCGCCGAAACAATCTTTTCCCTGAATTTCTTCCGCTGCGAAGAATGAGTATTCACAGGGGAAGTCCGCGATCGCGAGGACGCGCTTGCCAGCACGCGAGACGCGTGCGCTACCCAACCCGATTCGCTGCGCCATGACACCAACACTCCAAATTTTCCTCATCATTTCCGCCGCGCTGTTTTCTATCGGGCTGCTCGCGGCCCTGAGCCGGCGCCATGCCATTTTTATCTTGATTGGAATCGAGATGATGCTCGCCGCGGCGAATTTGAATTTCATTGCATTCTGGCGCTTCAATCCGGGATCGCTCCAAACCACAGGCGTGATGGTTGCAATTTTCTCGATCGCTATTGCGGCCGCTGAAGCCGCAGTCGGTCTCGCGCTCGTTATCGCTGTTTATCGGCACTACCGCACGACCAACGTAGACCAATTGGACCAGCTGAAGGGGTGATATGAGACAGAGCAACCAAACTCCCAACGCTCAATGCCCAACATCCAACGTCCAACTCAGCAGGGACTCTTCCTCGTGCTCTTGCTCCTAATCTTGATCGTGATCGAAAAATGAATCGCTGGATCTTCGATTCTCTCTGGCTGATCCCCACGATCCCGCTGGCGGGCTCATTGTTGATCTTATCTGTGAACGACTCGCGCCGTCCGGCAGCGGTAGCTCTCGCGATCACCGGCCAAATCGCCGCGCTGACACTGTCGGTCTTCGCGTTTTTGCCGACGCTTCACACGCCCGGCTTCCGCGTCGTTCAAAATTTCACCTGGTTCACGTTTGGCGAAAACGCACTGCGTCTCGGTTGGGTTCTGGATCCGCTCGCGGCCGTTATGCTGATGATGATCGCACTCGTTGGACTTTGCATCTTCGTCTTCAGCATCGGTTACATGGCTGGCGACAAAAATTTTACGCGGTTTTTCGCGTATCTCTCGTTTTTTTCCGGCGCCATGCTCGGCTTGGTTATCGCGAATAGTCTGCTTCTGCTTTTCATCTTTTGGGAACTTGTCGGGTTCGCTTCGTACCTGCTCATCGGATTCTGGATCGAGCGTCCGAGCGCCGCGGCTGCGGCAAAAAAAGCATTCATCACCACGCGTATCGGAGACATGGGATTTTTCCTCGGCATGGTTTGGCTCTATCACAGCAGCGGCACACTTCTCTTCTACGATGAAGGGCATGGTTGCGTTGAAAACGCTGGACTCGCCATGCTCGGCGTGAGCGCCACGTTCATCGCGCTACTGATTTTCTGCGGCGCGATGGGAAAATCGGGCCAATTCCCGCTGCACGTCTGGTTGCCGGATGCGATGGAGGGACCCACGCCGGTCAGCGCGTTGATCCACGCCGCCACCATGGTCGCCGCCGGCGTATTTCTCGTCGCGCGCGTCTATCCGCTTTTCTCGTTAGGCGCAAGCAACGGCGTGACACCGTCGCTCACTGTCGTCGTATGGATCGGTGTAACCACAGCATTAATGGCTGCGCTCATCGCAATCGCTCAGGCGGATATCAAACGTATTCTTGCTTATTCAACTGTTTCGCAACTCGGTTTGATGATGGTTTCGCTCGGCGTGGGCGGTGTCGTTGCCGGCATGATGCATCTGCTGGCGCACGGTTTTTTCAAAGCGCTGTTGTTCCTCGGGGCGGGCTCAGTCATTCACGGCTGCCATGGGGAACACGACATTCGGAAAATGGGCGGCCTGCATCGCCTCATGCCAGTCACCTTTTCAACCTATGCAATCGGCATGATGGCGCTTAGCGGTGTGCCGCTCTTTTTTTCCGGCGGTTGGACGAAGGAGGAAATATTGCACGTCACCGCACATTGGCCGGCGTCTCCGATCCCCTATTATCTCCTGCTCGCAGGCGTCGTCCTGACAGCGCTCTATATGACGCGGCAAATCATCTACGTCTTCTTCGGCCGCCAGCGCGCGGCATCTGAGCGTGGGCACGAAAGCCCGCTCGTGATGACGATGCCTCTGATCGCCCTCGCGATTTGCGCAATTTTCTTCAGTGTCGTGCTAGCGCCCGCGTGGCCCTGGCTGCATGACTACTTAACAGGCGAACCCGTACGCTTTGACGTCGCGCGCCTGATTCAGCCGATGCTCTTTCTTTCGCTGGTGCTTGTCGGCGCAGGTGTCGCGTTCGGCGTCTGGATGTATCGCGAAGTCGGCGCGCAAGACGGACGTCGTCCTGCCGACATCGATCCATTGGAATTCGCGCAGCCAAAATTGTTCCGGTTTCTCGAGAACAAAATGTGGCTGGACGAACTTTACGGGTACACGGTGATTGCGTTCAGTTGGGTGGCCGCGCGCCTGTCGGACTGGATGGATCGCTATTTCTGGGACAGTCTAGTCCGCGCCTTTGGGGGACTCGGCCAACTTTTTGGAATCGTCACAAAGGGCTTCGACGAGCGCGGCATCAACGCCGGAGTCGATGAATCTACGATTGGCGCTCGCCGCGTCGGGCGCGCGATATCCAGATTACACTCGGGACAAGTCCAAACTTATCTCAGCATCATCGCAATTGGCGTGCTGGCGCTGCTGCTTTTCTACGCATGGTTGGCTTGATTAGCGCGCTCATCGTTATTCCGTTGGTTGGCGCATTCGCGCTTTTTATCGGCCGCTCAAGAAATGCGCGGGCGATCGCGCTGCTGTTTAACGCGGTGGCTGCGCTATATGCGTTCATGCTATGGCGAAACTTCGATACCAACGCGGCCGGCCTTCAACTGGTCGAGCGTCACGCGTGGATCCCGGCAATCGGCGCCGAATACCTCGTCGGCATCGACGGTTTGAGCTTGCTGCTGGTGTTTCTCACCTCGGTCATTATTCCCTTCGCGCTTCTCGCACAGCAGATGGACCGCGGCTTCTGCGCGCTGATGTTGATCATGCAATCGGCACTCTACGGCACGTTCACGGCGCAAAATTTTGTTCTTTGGTTCTTGTTCTACGAGATGAGTCTGATCCCCGCGTTCCTGTTGATCAAAATCTGGGGTGGCGAAAATCGCGACCGCGCCGCGACCAAGTTTTTCCTCTACACGTTTCTCGGAAGCGTGGCGATGCTGCTCTCCTTCCTCGGAATTTATTTCGCGAAGGGCACCTTCGATTTTGCGGCGCTCGCCGGTCTCGGTAAACACGGACTGCTCACCGGCAAACTCGCCTGGTTCGCTTTTGCCGGAATCTTCCTCGGGCTCGCAGTCAAAGTGCCGCTCTTTCCATTTCACACCTGGCTGCCCGACGCGTACGAAAGCGCGCCCACCGGCGTGTCGATGGTCTTGACCGGAGTGCTTTCAAAAATGGGCGTTTACGGCTTCCTGCGGCTGTTGCTCCCGCTTTTTCCGAACGAAATCAAGATTATCGGACCCTGGCTGCTTACGCTCGCCATCTGCTCGATCGTCTTCGCCCCGCTGGCCGCCTGGGCACAATCCGATTTAAAACGAATGTTCGCGTACTTGTCAGTAAATCATCTTGGGTACTGCATGCTTGGCCTATTCGCCGTGACCGCCACGGCGGCCGGGCCGTTGATTGACACGCAGGCGGCATTGAGCGGTGTGTTC
>QHNF01000121.1:0-1803 GCA_003218345.1 Verrucomicrobiota bacterium
CGTCGCTCGCTGGAAAACCATCGTGCACATCGTAATGAAGACTGCCTCTAAGGGGATTATCACGGGTATTCTGCTGGCGTTAGCACGGATCGGCGGGGAGACTGCGCCGCTTCTTTTCACCGCGTTCGGCAATCGGTTTTGGAACCATAGCCTGAATCAACCGATCGCGGCGCTTCCGTTGCAGATTTTTACGTACGCTATTTCCCCCTATGACGATTGGCATCGGCAGGCCTGGGCCGGCGCGCTCGTACTCGTCAGCGGCGTTTTTTGCGTTAATGTACTGGTTAGAATTTTGACTCGCGGGCGGGCGGCGTCCGTTGTCTAGAACGTTCGCGAATGGATAATTTAGTTATGGAAACTCCCGAGCGAAGCGTCATGGAGCGCGTCGAACGTCCTGCGCAGTCGGCCCCCAGCGCTGAGCCTGCGCCACCGTTGACTTTTCAGGTGAAGAATCTATCGATCTGGTACGGCGAGAAGCGCGCCATTGATAATGCGACGCTCAATATCGCATCAAACGCCGTGACGGCGATCATCGGGCCGAGCGGTTGCGGCAAGTCAACTTTTATCCGCTCTCTCAATCGCATGCATGAGCTCGTGCCGAAGACGCGCATCGAAGGGACTGTTCTTCTTCAGGGCCAGGATCTCTATTCCAGCACCATTGATCCTGCGATCGTTCGCCGCCGGGTTGGCATGGTTTTCCAGAAATCCAATCCCTTTCCGACAATGTCGATCGGCGAGAACGTCGTCGTTGGTTTGCGATTGAACGGAGTGCGCAATCAAAAATTTCTCAATGAACGGTTGGAAAAATCGCTCCGCATGGCGGCGCTTTGGGATGAGGTGAAAGATGATCTGGGCAAATCGGGCACAAGCCTTTCCGGCGGCCAGCAACAGAGGCTTTGCATCGCACGCGCTCTCGCAGTAGAGCCGGAAGTGCTTTTGATGGACGAGCCCTGTTCGGCGCTTGATCCGATTGCCACAGCCAAAATTGAGGAATTGATCTATGAGCTCAAAACCCACTACACGATTGTGACAGTCACGCACAACATGCAACAGGCCGGGCGCATTTCCGATTACACTGCCTTCTTTTATCTTGGACGATTGATCGAGTTTGGACCTACCGCGAAAATTTTCAGTAATCCGAGCGAACGACAGACGGAGGATTATATCACGGGCCGATTTGGATAATGCTGGTAGGGCGCGACCGCCGGGCGCGCCGAAGATTAGGAACAAGATTAAGGAGAAGAGGAAGAGCATGAGCGTAATTAGGAACGAGTGGGTGGGGAGAGTGAGATGATCGCGGCAAGACATATTCTCGGAACATTTGATGAAGCACTGGCGTCGCTGCGCAACAACGTCCTAATGATGTCGAGCCTGACCGAGCGCAGTTTAGAGCGGGCGATGAAGGGCTTGTTCGATCGTGACGACGATCTTTGTGCAAATGCGATCGCCGACGATGAAGAGATCGACCAACTGGAAAAGCAGATCGATAAGGATGGGGTCGATATTCTGCTGCGCTTTCAACCAGTCGCATCAGACCTGCGTCGTGTGGTGTCCGCAATGAAACTTTCGTCGAACCTGGAGCGCATGGCTGATCAAGCAACGACGATTGCGCGCCGCGCGCGAAAGTTAAATCAGCACCCACCGTTGGCGGAAGTTGAATTAGTCAGACCGATGTACGAACACGCCATGTCGATGTTTAAGGACAGCGTGGATGCCTTCGCGCGCGAGGATGTCGATCTCGGACGTGCAGTCGTCCCGCGCGATCAAAGGCTGGACGAGTTGAATCATGCGGCCAGTCGCAAA
>QHNF01000121.1:1837-6909 GCA_003218345.1 Verrucomicrobiota bacterium
CGGGGCTACTTGAATCTGATTTTTGTTGGCCGTTGCCTCGAACGAGTGGGCGATCACGCAACTAATATTGCCGAAGACGCAGTTTACGCGGCCGCAGCTGAGGATATCCGGCATCAGTCTGTGATAGTCACGGCATGACAGGCCCGGCGGCGCTCTCCGGCTCTTGCTTAACTTCAAAACCAGTGGTTGCCTGAATGATGCGCGCTCGTTTAGGGGCTGCGGATTCGAGAAAGCGATAAATGCCGACAGCGATTGCCAAGACCAGTGTTGCCGAAGAGTCCTCCGCCGGGGTGGAGCTCCTGCGGAAGGAAGTTCCTCAAGAAGAGCGTTTTTCTGATCCACGAAATTTTATCAATCGCGAACTGAGCTGGCTCGAGTTCAATCGACGCGTTCTCGAAGAAGCGCAGGATCCGACTCAGCCGCTCATCGAGCGGGTGAAGTTTCTCACGATCGTTAGTTCAAATCTTGATGAGTTTTTTGAGATCCGCGTCGCTGGGATCAAGCAGCAGATCGAGAGCGAGACAAGTGACGTAGGACCGGACGGATTGAGCCCGACCGAGACGTTCAACAGCATTCAGCGAGTCGTGCGCGAACTCGTGGCAACGCAATGCGCGCTGTGGAAAAATGAATTACTGCCAGAGCTGGCGAAGAACGGCATTTACGTGCGCGAGATGGCGGAATTGCCGGCGAAACGGGCGGCATGGGCGCATCGCTATTTTCAGCAGGAGGTCCTTCCAATGCTTACCCCCTTGGCCGTGGATGCCAGCCATCCGTTCCCGCACCTATTGAACCGAAGTCATAATCTGCTGGTGCGGGCGAAAATGGAGCGGGGGAGGGAGGCATTGCACGCGATTGTGCAAGTGCCCAGGGCGGTGTCGCGCTTGATTGGTTTGCCACGCGGCAAAACCGTGAACGAGCCGTGGGAGTACATTTATCTCGCCTCACTCATCAAACAGCACATCGGCGAATTGTTTCCTGGTTTGATCTTGGACGAAGTGCACGCGTTTCGGGTCACTCGCAACAGCGATCTCTATATCGATGAGGAAGAAGCGGAAAATCTTCTGCGCACCATCGAGCAGGAACTGCGGCGCTCAAGCCGCGGCAATGCCGTCCGCCTCGAAGTGGAAGCGGATTGTCCGAAAGACGTTCTCGAATTGCTGCTGAGATTCTTCAACCTGACCGAGGTCGATGCTTACAAACTCGACGGCCCGCTTTCCATGACGCATCTGATGCCGCTCGTCACTAACGACGCATTCGCAAAGCTCAAGGACCGGCCATTTCAGCCGGCGCGCGATCCGGCGCTGCCGCCGCATGTCGATTTTTTCGAAGTGTTGCGACGCCAGGATGTGCTGCTCCATCATCCTTACGACAGCTTCGATCAAATTGTCGAGTGGGTCGAGGCGGCAGCGCGGGACCCGCATGTGCTGGCGATTAAAATCACGCTGTATCGCACAAGCGGTGATTCGCCCATTGTCGGAGCGCTCATTGAAGCAGCCAATGCCGGGAAACAAGTTACCACCATTGTTGAGCTTCGTGCACGCTTCGATGAGGCAAGCAACATTCAATGGGCCCGGCGTCTAGAGGAGGCCGGCGCCCACGTCATCTATGGTGTCGTCGGCCTAAAAACGCATTGCAAGGCGCTGCTGATCGTTCGCCGCGACGCGGACCAGCTCCGGCGCTACGTCCACCTGGGCACTGGCAATTATCACTCGCGCACCGCGCGCATTTACACCGACTTTAGTTTGCTTACCAGCGAACCGAAATTGACGGAGGAAGTGGCAATTGTCTTCAATACTCTTACCGGCCTCGCCGGTTATCCTGGTGTCAAAAAATTAATGGTCGCGCCATTCGATATGCATAGCCGCCTTATCCGATTAATTGAACGCGAACGCGACAACGCGCGGACAGGCAAACCGGGTCGCATTATTGCGAAGTTAAACGCACTCGTCGATCAGGAGATTATTGAGAAGCTGTATGAGGCTTCCTGCGCAGATGTGAGCATCGATCTTATCGTCCGCGGCATCTGTTGCTTACGGCCAAAAATCCCCGGCTTGAGCGAGAATATTCGTGTCATCAGCATTGTCGGCCGCTTTCTAGAGCACAGCCGGATTTTTCACTTTGAGAATGGCGGCCAGCCGAAAGTCTTCCTTTCAAGCGCGGATTGGATGCCGCGAAATTTTTACCGGCGCATTGAACTTGCGTTTCCTGTCGAGAACCCGGTGTTGCGCGATCAGATCATCAACGAAGTGCTTCCAAGTTTTCTGCACGACCGGGTCAAGGCGCGGGAGTTGCAGCCCAGTGGAAAATACCGGCGTTTGAAACCCGAAGGCTCGGAGCCGCGTGCCCAGGCGCAGTGGCATTTCCGTGAGGCTTCTCGCGAGCGCGCTAAAAAAATGATTAGGCCGAAGAAAAAATTCCGCGCGGATAAATTGGTCCCGATAACGGTCGCTGACGAAAAATCTGTCGCCGTCACCGAGCGCCAGCCGGAATCACCGATGCCGGCTACGGCCCCACAGCAATCCTCGTGAAGAAAAGGATTCTCGTAATCGATATCGGGGGCTCAAATGTGAAGCTAATGATTTCCCGCGAGGAAAAGCGAAAATTCAAATCGGGCCTGAAATTGACACCGCGCGAGATGATCTCGGATATCAAACCATTAGTGGAGGATTGGAAATTTGATGTTATCGCGATGGGATTCCCGTCGCCTGTGCGCAACGGTAAAATCCTGAGCGAGCCAAAACATTTGGGCAAAGGCTGGATTGGATTTGATTTCGAGAAGGCGCTTGGCAAACCGGTCCGTATCATCAACGACGCAGCCATGCAGGCGCTCGGCAGTTATCATGGCCGCAGAATGCTTTTTCTGGGGCTTGGCACAGGACTTGGGTCGGCACTTGTGTGGGACAATTATGTCCTCCCACTCGAACTGGGCGATTTGCCTTACCGCAACGGCAGCATCATTGAGCAGTATCTCGGCAAACCGGGTTTGATGCGCCTCGGCGAGAAAACGTGGCAGCGCGACGTGCGTTACGCTCTCGTTCAACTGAAGAAATCGCTCATCGCCGATTACGTAGTGCTGGGAGGTGGCAATGCCAAGAAATTAGAAGGCCTTCCACAAGGAGTGGAACTTGGCCATAATCGCAATGCGTTTGTGGGTGGAATGCGCCTCTGGCAAATTGACGCGCACACACGCCGCCCAAAATGGCAGATTCTTTAAAAGGCATCCCAATGAAACTTTATTTTCTCAGACACGGCGAGGCCGATTGGCCAGACTGGAAACGGTCCGACGACGAGCGTCCACTGACCAAGCGCGGAAAAAAAGAAATGCGCGATTTTGCGAAATTTGTCGCGGATCTAAAGGTGCGGCCGGACTTGATTGTAACCAGCCCGTTGCCACGCGCTTCGCAGACTGCCGAGATCGCGGCCGATTATCTCAAAGCGAAATTGCGGAAGGATGAGCTGCTCGCGCCCGGATTCGGCATCGGGCAGCTTCGAACGGTGCTAAAGCGGCATCGCGCAAAAACTTTGATGCTAGTCGGTCACGAACCGGACTTCACCAACATCATTTCAGAATTGACCGGGGCATCGCTCAAACTTTCCAAGGCCGGTGTGGCGCTGGTCGATGTCGATCCCGAATCTGAAGAGGGAAGACTTCTTTGGCTTTTCCCGCCAAAGATCGCCAGGAAATAGTTCGGCGGTGCTCAGCTCTCATTAATTTAGCGTTGCGCCAACAGATAAATTGCGGCCAGCGTGAGAAGAAAATACGGCACAAGCACCGCCGCGCCGGCGTAATCTTTTGCCATTCGTTGCCCGAAGAACAGGGAGACGATCGCTACGGCAGAAACGACCGCACCGTAGAACGCGACGGTCGAAGCGCGCCAAAAAATTATCACGACGCACCCAATCGCGCTCAGCGCCCCGGCCGCAAGTTCAAGGATGGTGATCCCCGTCACCATGGCGGGCACAACCCCGGCCAGCGGGCTTTTAGCGAAATGTTCTTTCAACCATTCCAGGTTACCGCGCCGATTGACAATTTTATCAATACCCGACTGAAGGAACAGGACGGCGAGAAGCGCGGAGCTAAGGATCTGTAGAAGAAATATTGCTCCTGTGAGCGTATGCAGAGTTGGCATGCGACCACTTTAATATTGAACGCTTCATTATTGTCGATCTTGTTCGCGCCGAAAATTTGCAAAAGGTCGGGGTAAGCACAGGCTGCCGTCCTGTGATTTCGCGGCAGCTTGCCGCGAACATTTCATGTTTTCGCCCTCGTTTCGCACACAGAAGCGTTCGGCAAGCTGCTGAACGCCGCAGGGTAGCAGCCTGCGCTCCCCCAAAGCTCGGTCGCGAAAAAAAAAGGGACGCGGTTTTAATCCGCGTCCCTGTTTCGTAGAACTATCTTATTATTTTGTCGTTCTAGCGGCCGACCACCGCGTAGTACGCGAAGTGCAGGTCGTTGGAGCCGGGGCCATCGAGGTTGATCCAACCTTGGACCACTTCGCCGTGAGCCGCATTGACACTCACCGTGAGTGTGGTCGAACCGTTGGCCGGCACGGTCACGCTGTCCGGGACGCTTATCCGGTCATCACCTGCGCTCAGGATTCCAGCGTCATAGACGCTCGGAACAGTGCCCCCGAACGTATCCGGGGTGAACATCGTCTTCAAAACGCTGAACGTCTCGTCGGTGCCAGTGGGGTTGGACAGCGTTATAGTAACCGAGGTCGGATGGCCGATGGTAACCTTGCCGAAACTCGCCGAAACGGGATCTAGCCACGTTGTGGCGTCCGCCGCTACGGAGAGGTTCTCCCGCCCGGCACCTTGCGCCGTCGGACCAATGTCGTGGAGCCCGGTTTTGGCATCCTTGATCACCAGATCGGCGTGGTTGACAAGCGCCGACTTGACCTGCGCAGGTGACCAGGACGCATCGAGGTTCAGGAGCACGGCAGCCGAGCCAGCGATATGCGGCGTTGACATCGAGGTGCCGCTGAAGAAGGCCCACCCAGTACCATCGCCCGGGCAAGTGTCGGGCTTGCCTACGCATGTGATCGAACTGAGGACGTTGACGCCCACCGAAG
>QHNF01000010.1 GCA_003218345.1 Verrucomicrobiota bacterium
CTATTTCTTAGTCAAGAAATTTTTTGTTCGCGATGAAAAATAAAATTCATTTTTTTCTTGTCGATTTTGAAAGCGATTTCTAGTCTCAAGCCCGCTGGCGAGGAAGGAACAGAGCGCATGTGAATAAGTTGTGAACATTTCTGAGAAACTCCTAGCAACGAGAATGAGCGAGATCAAAAGTTCCCCCGCAGAACAATTGAATGTGCATGTCCGGCTCGCCGCGACGAGTTGGCCATTAGAGCACGCGGCAGTGCGTTTTCCCTCGTATTTACGATTTTCTGACGTTTTTTTTCGGTATTTCTCTGGGGAATTCCTCTGGGGATCCGCTGCATATCGCCCCAGTTTTCCCGAGCGATGTTCCATGATATCAGCCAATGTGGCAATTGTGTAACACTGTTAACAAGTTTGCTATGGACAAGAAATGTGCGCAGCTGTGGCAGCGATTGGCGGCCGCGCTCAAACCGCAGATTAGCGCCGATAGCTTCAAACGCTGGTTCTCTGCCGTCGAGCTGGTCGAAGCCAAAGATAAATCGCTTACTCTTTGTGTTCCAAACAACATCTATCAGTTTTGGATCGAGAGTAATTATATGACAGCGTTGCAGACTGCTATCGTCTCTACGCTTGGCAGTCCGCGGCCTGTTAAGTTTTCCTCGCCTTCAGGACCTGGCGCGCCAGTGCCTGTCGAGGATGCCGCCCCGCTGAAAGAAGTTTTGCCTGAATCATCAAGTGGCACAAAACCAGGCGCAACTGTGCCCGGGCTCAATCCGCGGAACACGTTTGAATCTTTCGTCGTCGGTCCGAACAACGAAATTGCGCATGCCGCCAGTCTCGCCGTGGCCCAGGCGCCGGCGCGCACCTACAATCCGCTGTTCATTTACGGCGGTGTCGGCCTCGGCAAGACTCATCTGATGCAGGCCACCGGCCAATACGTTTGGGCGAAGAAAAAAAACATGAAGGTGATGTATCTCTCGAGTGAACTGTTCATCAACGAGTTCATCGATGCGATCCAGCACAGTAATCTGGTCAAGTTCCGGAAGCGTTATCGCCAGGCCGATCTTCTTTTAATTGATGATATCCAATTTCTCGGGGGCAAAGAACGTTCCCAGGAGGAATTCTTTCACACATTCAACACACTTTTCGATGGTCATAAACAGATCGTCCTCTCCAGTGACCGTCCGGCTTCAGAGATCGCAAATCTGGAGCACCGCCTGGTTTCGCGGTTTGAGTGGGGACTTACTGCCGAGCTTCAGCCGCCGGACATCGAGACGCGTTTGGCGATCTTGCGGAAAAAAGCGCGCACGATGCAGATCAAATTGGGCGACGAGATTTTTCAATTTCTCGCCAGCCGCATTCGTACAAATGTGCGTCGCCTCGAGGGTGCGCTCATGCGCGTCGCCTCTTTTGCGTCACTCAGCGGCAAGGAACTCACGCAGGATGTTGTGGAGCATTTGCTGAAGGATATTTTGCAGGAGGAAGGACGGCATTCCATCACGATCGAACAAATTCAGCGGCGCGTGGCTGAACATTTTGATGTGCGCGTGGCCGATATGACAAGTAAACGGCGCCCGGCCAGCATCGCCTTTCCGCGGCAGGTAGCGATGTATCTGGCGCGCGAGCTTACCAAAGCATCATTGAATGAAATTGGGGAAGCCTTTGGCGGACGCGATCACGGGACTGTATTGCACGCCTGTAAACTGGTAAAAAAGCGAATGACCGAGCAGGATAACATTCGCCAGACGATATCGTTCATCGACAGTTCGCTCCAGCGTTGAGCTTCCAAGTGGTGTGCGTTTCCAACTTGCGGTTCTGGCTATGGCAAGTTACAAACTTGCCCCACGTTAGAGAGATTGCGGTTGCCGAATAAAATCGAAAGGCTTACATCTTAACCGCTCCCGTCCATCATGAAATTTAGTGTCGCGAAGGAAAAACTCCTGGAAGGTCTGCAACAGGTCCAAAACGTAGTCAGCACCCGCACGACCCTTCCTATTCTTTCCAATGTTTTGCTGCAGGCCAGCAACGACGAAATCCATCTCACAACAACCGATCTTGACGTTGGGGTGCGTGGCAGTTGCGAAGCGCACGTGGAAAAAGAAGGGGCGACGACCCTGCCGGCGCGTCGCCTTTTCAACATCGTCCGCGAACTGCCTTCGAGCGAAATTCAGTTCGATGTCGATGGAAAAAATGCCGCTTCCATCCGGAGCGGCCAAAGCTTCTTCAAAATTCTCGGGCTGCCCGAGGAAGAATTTCCCCCGCTGCCGAAATTCGAAGACGCAAAAGTTGTTACAATTCGGCAGAAAGATTTGCGCGACGGTCTGCGCAAAACCTCCTACGCCATATCGACAGACGAGACTCGCTACGTGCTCAATGGCGTTCTTTTCAGTTTCAAGGACAATAAGCTCACTCTGGTAGCAACCGATGGCCGGCGGCTTGCCATGGTCGAAATCGAACTCGAATTTCCGCGCAGCCATGAAGCGGATCTTATTGTTCCGACCAAGGCAGTGACAGAGCTGCAACGTTTGCTTACTGATGATGGCGAAGTCAAAGTGAGTATGGGCAGCGGGCAGATCGCGTTCGATCTTACCAAGACGCTACTCGTCTCGAAGTTAATCGAAGGCAATTACCCAAACTATCGCCAGGTCATTCCAGCCGAAGCTAAAGAGCGAATCAAACTCGAGCGCGAAACTTTTCTCAATTCGTTGCGGCGCGTTTCGCTGCTGGCCAGCGATAAATCGCACTCGATCAAACTGAATTTCGCCAAGAACAACATCGACATTACTGCCACCACACCGGAAGTCGGCGAAGCGAAGGAGTCACTCGCTGTCGCCTATAAGGGTCGCGATTTTTCCATCGCGTTTAATCCGGAATTTCTCATGGCGCCGCTGCGCGCACTGGCCGAGGACGAAGTTTTTCTCGATCTTATCGACGAGATGAGCCCGGGCGTTTTGAAAATTCAGACGCCGTTCCTCTATGTCTTGATGCCGATGCGCATCAGCTCGTAAGCGCTTCCGCAGCCATGGCTCCATGAGTCAGCGCGGCAATAATGCTCGCTTATAACGCCCGCCGTCGCGGCAGCGCCGATTGAATCATCATTAATTCGGTAACGTTCTCCGGCGTAAGTAAACCGACCAGGCGTTTCATGCTGTCGAGCACCGGCACAGCCGGGCAGTTGCATTCCTGCATGATGCGGAATGCGTCTTCGAATCGCGTTCCCGTGGTCACGGTAGGAATGTCGCGTCGCATCACATCTCCAACATGAAGGGTCGGATCGTTCTTGCGCAGGGCCGCAATCAGATCATGCCGAGTAAGCACACCGGTCACGTTCCCCGTCTCATTCACAACTGGAAAATCATGTTGCGAAGTCGCAAGCAATGCATCCACCGCTTCCTGCAGAGTCGCATTTTCCGAAAGCGTGCGGAACTCGCGCACCATCGCGCTGGAAACCGGAAACCGGCGCGACACATCTTTCATTTGCGCCAGAGCCGCTTCCTGCGACGCGCCGATGTAGACGAAAAGCGCAATGAAGATCAGGAATGGGTTCCAGATCAGTCCAACGAAGCCAAATATGAACGCAAAACCCTGGCCGATGTTGGCGGCTACCTGTGTGGCGCGCGCATAGCTCAGCCGCGTGGCGAGCAGCGCGCGCAACACGCGTCCGCCGTCCATTGGAAATGCTGGCAACAAATTAAAAAGAACCAACAGGATGTTAATGGTCAGCAACTGGGCGATGAGACCGCCGCCTTCAACTGTCGAGGGATCAAGCAACGCTTGTGAACCGCCTGCCACAAACAAACCGAGCGCGATCACCACATTGACCAACGGCCCAGCCACCGCGATGATCAATTCCTGCACCGGTTCCTCCGGCATTCGTTCGAGTCGCGCGACTCCGCCGATGGGCAGCAATGTGATGTCGGGCGTATTTATCCCAAATGCCTTCGCAGCAAATGCGTGTCCGAATTCGTGCAACACCACGCAAAGGAAGAGGAGCAGTACAAATATTACACGGCTCGCCGCCACCGCGGAACCGCCTTGCGCGTAGTAGCCGAAAGCCAGCCAAGCGATCAGCAACAAAAACGTAATGTGAATCCGCAATTGGATGCCGGCGATGCGGAAGATTGGGATAGACCAGCCCATGTGAATCAATCTGCTCTGGTATTGAATCGCACGCCAGCGGTATCAAGACCGTTAGTTGTGAATCATTAAGGGCTCAACGTTCCACTTCCGACGCTAAACGTTCAACGCGGGAAACGAATCGTTGAACATTGAGATTTGCGTGTTCAGCGTTGAACGTCTCCTCACAGGCGCACAAATGGAAATTTTTGATGTCGCGATCGTGGGCGGCGGCCCTGCCGGATCGAGCTGCGCGGCGTTTTGTGCGCTCGCTGGTCTGCGGACGCTTGTTCTTGAGCGGGAAAAATTTCCCCGGGAAAAAGTGTGCGGCGATTGCTTGAATCCATCTTGTTGGCCCTTGCTGGAGCGCCTCGGCGTCGCGCGGCGGATCCGGGATTTGCCGCATTCCAAACTCGCCTCAGTCGAGTTCATCGCGATCGATGGCCACAAAGTCATTGTCGATCTTCCAGCGGGCGATGATTGCGAGTTTTCGGTGAAACGCAGCCTTTTCGACAATCTCCTGCTAAGGCGCGCTCGCGATCTTGGCGCGCAGGTTCACGAGGAAACAACCGTCATGGCATTGGCCAACAGCCCCGAAAGCATTCGGGATTGGAAAATTGAAACTGCCGCCGCCGAAAGTTTTTCTGCGCGCGCCTTAATCGGCGCAGACGGACGAAACTCTACTGTTGCGCGGTTGTGCAATCTACTGCCACACCCCGCGCGCGAACGCGTCGCGCTGCAAGCGCACATTCCGCTGCCCCGAAATTTTGGTGAGCGCGTCGTATTGCAATTTCTTCGACAAGGTTACTCCGGTCAGGCTCCGGTGAATGAAACCGAGCTCAATCTTTGCCTCGTGGGCGCGCCGCCTACTATTTCCGGATTGCGGCAGTGGGCGGAACGCCATTTCGAAATCCCCGCTGATCAACCCTGGCGCACAATCGCGCCGCTCACGCGTTCGCCCGTTTCTTGCGCGCATGAAAATCTTTTTTTCATCGGCGACGCGGCCCGCGTAGTGGAACCATTTACCGGCGAAGGAATTTATTACGCTCTTCGCTCAGGAGAACTTGCGGCAAACGCGATCACGAAAATTATCCGAGGCGAAGATCGTCAATTAGCTTTGCGCGAATTCGCTCGCGTTTACGCGGAAATGTATAAGGGAAGACTTTGGATCAACCGGCTTGCGCGCGCAGCGGTTCTGGCGCCACGCGTTGCGTCGGTATTCGTGCGCGCGGCCCAAATTCAACCAGCGATCCTGCGTCTGCTTACAGAAAAAATTGTTTATTAAACAACAGCTAATTACTAGTTGAAAGTGCTCCTGCAGTGGTCGCGCTGGCCGTAACGCCATGGCGGCCTGACTACTGCGATGGCCTAGCCGCTTTTACGGTGTTCGACATCAGCATCGCAATAGTCATCGGCCCGACGCCGCCCGGCACCGGCGTGATTGCGCTCGCCTTTTTCGATACTTCGTCAAATGCGACATCGCCAACCAGGCGATAACCTCGCTCGCTCGCTGCGTCTTCCACGCGATTGATGCCAACATCGATGACGACGGCGCCTTCGCGCACGTGATCGGCTTTCACAAATTCCGCTCGTCCAATCGCCGCAACGATAATGTCGCCTGAGCGGGTAATCTCCGCGAGATCGCCGCTGCGCGAATGAACGACCGTGACTGTGGCGTTTCCGTTTTTGTTTTTCTGCATCAGAAGCAGAGCCAGTGGTTTGCCCACGATCATGCTGCGGCCAAGGATGACCACGTGCGCGCCGTTGATGTCGATATTGTTTTCAATCAGCAAACGTTGCACGCCAAGCGGTGTGCACGGAACAAAGCCGCTGGGATCGTCGAGCACGAGCTTGGCGACATTCTCCCGATGAAATCCGTCTACATCCTTGCGCGGATCGAGCGCGCGCACGATTGCCGCTTCGTCGATGTGCTTAGGTGGTGGCGATTGCACCAGAATTCCATGAATGCTGAAGTCGCGATTCAATTCTTGAACGCGATCGAGAAGCTCGGCCTGTGTGGTCGATGCGGGTAATTCCAGCTTCACTGAGTGCAGTCCAAGCTCGCGGCACATCTTGTCTTTCGAGCGCACATAGGCGCGCGAGGCTGGATTGTCTCCCACGAGAATGACGGCAAGACCCGGTGTAACGCCTTTTGCTTTTAGTCCCGCAATCTCGCGACGAAGATCGGCGTACACTTTTTTTGCGACTGCGCGTCCATCGATCAATTTCGCCATGCGCAGAACGTTAATGCGTCAGCGCATTTCAACCAGCGTCATCATCGTGTTCTGTAAGGCCAGGCGTTCGGCTTCAAATTCCTCCGGCGTAACGCTCGAGCCAACACGGTACGGCGCGTCAATCATCACACGTACTTTGGCAAATGGTCGCGGCACCATGAACCGGTCCCAACTTCCCAGCCGCCAACAGCTCGAGTATTCCAGATTTATCGGCAATACCGCTGCGCCTGATTTCTGCGCGAGAAAAATAATCCCGGGACCAAGCTCGTAAGCGGGACCGCGCGGACCGTCCGGAGTGATCACCACATCGCAACCGGATGCGAGGACTTCTGTGAGCTGACGAATTGCGCTTGCTCCCAGCCGCGAACTCGAGCCGCGCACCACATCGTAGCGAAAGCGTTGAATCACATCGGCAAGCAAATCTCCGTCACGGCTTGCGCTGATCAGGGCCGCGCCGCGACGTTTCGGGAAAAAGCGTCGCAAAACCACGGGGAAGATCAGCAATCGATTGTGCCAGAGCGCGCCGATATAATTTTCGGTTACGGGGCGGCCGACGATGCCCGCCCGGTCGTCGATTTCATAACGCAGCGTCCGCGCCCAGAGCTGCAACAAGCGAAATCCAAACGCGATCAACCACCGCGCAAGCCGACCTTCGATCTTCAATTTTTCTTTGGCGAGCTTTTCGCCAATGCGGAGGCCTTCTTGTGTCCCCAACGATATGCGCTGGGATTGGGCAGCCCGATTTGGTCGAGAATGCGCCAGACCACTGTGTCCACGATGGCATCAACGGAACCGGGGCGGCTGTAGAACGAGGGAATAGCGGGCAGCACAATCGCCCCGGCTTCGAGTAACGTCACGACATTGCGCGCGTGAATTAAATTCCATGGTGTTTCCCGAGGGACCAGAATCAATTTCCAGCGTTCTTTCAAGAAAACATCAGCTGCGCGCAACAGCACGCTATCGCTGGAACCGGAAGCGATTCGCCCCAGCGTGGCCATCGAACAGGGGACAATCACCATCGCGTTAAAACGCGATGAGCCGCTCACGAACGGCACATTCATGTCATTTTCAGAATGCTGCGAAACGTGCGCGGGAACTTTGAAATCATCGAGCTCCTGCTTCGCAACCTGGTTTGCATGTGTGCTCATGACCAGATGAACCTCGTGAGCGGCGCAATCAATCTGCTCGAGCAACCTTTGCAGATAGATCGTTCCGCTGGCGCCGGTCGCAGCGATCAGAAGTTTCATTGCGCCTACCAAATCACAACTTTTCTGGATGCGATTCCAGTTCTTTTCATGATTGCCTTCTTGTCATTTCGAGCGAAGCCGGAGGCGAAGTCGAGAAATCTCTCACTATTTATCTCTTCTGCAGAACATCGTGTTCGTGACGCCAATGTGCAGAACCGATTTCGTTTCGGTTCGTGACAACGTGAACCTAAAAATTGTAATCACGCGGCATCGCTCAGATTAAATGTGATCAGAGATTCCTCGACTCGGTTTTGCTCTGCGAAACTCTGCTTGGAATGACAAATGGAGCGGTCGACGTGACAAAACACGATCAGGCGAACCGATCATAAGACCGACAGGTAATGCGGCAGCATGTCGCGCCAATAGCTCCACTCGTGGCCGCGCCATTTTCCGTCATCGAGCCAATGCTTGATGCCTTTTGAATTGAGAATCTCGGACAGCCGATACGATTCGTGACGTGTGTTGTCCCATTCGCCGGTGCCAACAATGATGCCCATGTGATTGTATTTCCACGGATCGGTTATATTCGGCAGATATTCGTACGGGCTGTTAAAGTAAATGTTGTCGTCGTGATAACCATCGAAGAATGAACTGATGTCGAATGAGCCGCTCAAGCTGATGAGATGGCTCACGGTATCAGGATGTCGAAAAGCAATGTTGGCGGCATGATAGGCGCCGAGGCTCGCGCCGCAAACTGCGACGCGATGGGTCGAGCACTCACGCCGGGCAAGATCGAAAACGTCATGTACGATCACGTTTTCGTAAGCGTTGTGGGTCCGCATCCGATCGGCAGGATGAATGGATTTGTTGTAAAAGCTCTCAAGATCGATCGCGTCCGGGCAATAGACCGTGACTTTGCCCGCATTGACATAGGTGCTTACAGAACCGATGAGGCCGAAATCCTTGTTTTGATAATAACGGCCAAATGAAGTCGGAAAAAGGATCAACGGCAATCCGCCGCCGTTTCCGAACGCGAGCATTTCAAATTCACGGTTTACGTGTGGCGTGTACCATTTGATGTAACGTTCGTTCATTGGAAGTAGCGTGACCATCTTGGTTGCGAGGCCGCCAAATCGCAAGCCGGGAGGCTTGCGTTACATTTCATCTTCGGCGAAGCATCTGGTTTTTCGATGCCCAAACATACGCTGACCGGAAACATAAAACGGCACCGCGCTTTTCCGTCGACGATTCTGGGGAACCGGCGCGACGTTCTGGTTTATCTGCCTCGAAGTTACCGGCGTTTCTCGCGTCAGCGCTATCCGGTGCTGTATTTGCAAGACGGCCAAAATGTTTTCGATGCGGCGACTGCATTCGCGGGCATCGAATGGGGTGTTGACGAGACCGCCGAGCGGTTGATTCACAAAAAGTTAATTGAGCCGCTCATCATCGTTGCAATTGCACACATGGGCGAAGATCGAATCCACGAGTATACCCCGACGCGCGGGGTGATTGATGTCAGGGCGAAACGCAAAAAAAGAAGCCGCGGACTCGCGCGCCTGTACGGCCACTTTCTCATAGATGAACTCAAGCCCTACATCGACCGAAAATATCGCACAAAGCGCGAACCGGAATTCACCGGATTAGGTGGCTCATCCCTAGGCGGCCTCGTTACGCTGGCGATCGGAATTTTGTACCCGCATGCGTTCAACCGGCTCATGGTGATGTCGCCTTCAATCTGGTGGGACGATTTTGCGATTTACCGGCTCGTCGATTCTATTGGGCATAAGCTACCGCTGAAAATCTGGCTCGACACCGGCACAGCCGAGCCGGGCTGGGAACAAGCGCGCGAGTTGCGCAATCGTCTGGTCGAAAAAGGCTGGAAGCTTCGCGACGATTTTCAGTACATGGAAGCTCAACGCGCCGATCACAGCGAAGCGGCTTGGGCAGCGCGGGTTGAACCGGCGTTGCGTTTTTTGTTTCCGCCGGCACGTAGGGTCGACTGACCTCAATCGCCCGCAGGGGGTTCGGGTGAACCGCCCTTACCTTCCCACTGGCGGTACCGGCGGCGGATTGGGCGGCAACGGTTCCCGAGGCGGCGGCGGTCTCGGCGGACTCGGCTTGCGCGGTGTTGGACTCTCTGACATTAGTGCTCCTCTTAAAAAATCGTGTTCACTGCAGCCACTTGCCGTAGATTTGATAAAAGCGAACGAAGCCGCCGATGAAATCCCAATCTTTTTGATATGCAAAAGCATTGTCGCGGGAGGACCAGGTGAGCTGACGGGGCGATTCCGGATGATTGGGGTCGTAAACTAGATAACGATCAGTTCCACCATTCGGAAAGGCAGGTTCTCGTTTGTAGACCAGGACCGCGTGATTAATGCTGAGAAGAGGATAAGTTGTGAGAAAACCGACGAATAACTCGCCGCGCTCCAAAACGGCATTGAGGTTGGCGTGAGTTTCCTTGTGGTAATTGGCGTTGTGCTCGTAAAGCATCCGGATATTTCCGAGCCGAAAGTAAGTCGGCCAGCCAAGGCCGATATTTGCTCGCACAACTTCGCGGCGCGCCTCGCTCATTGCGCGTAGGTTGGCGTAGCCCGGGAACACGACGCGCTGATCCGACGGCAACGGTTTTCCCCAAGCCGCCCGACGGGTGACATTACGAATGTGAGCGGCCAACGCATTATCGTCCAACGGAAGGGCATGTGCATCGAAGCGTGCGAAATTGTGAAACTGCATCGTTGTACGGCATAGGACAAAACAGCGGCGAGTGTATCTTTTCGGTTCTCCTTTCTCTTTTTGCCGCCGCAAATAGGGATGACCTTCGCGATATTCGAAGACGGTTGCGTTGGCAAATCCAACAGTATCGCGGTCGAAACGAAAATCCGATGCTGCCGCGCTGCTTCGCAGAAGGACTAGAGCTACGACAACGCCGAGCTGCCAAAAGCCTGCAGCTCTGCTGGGAATCACGTTAAGGACGGGTTGAATTGTTTTCATTGCAACGGCTTGCCGTAGGATTGGTACACGCGAACGAATCCGCCGACGAAATCTACGTCCTTCTGAAAAGCAAAGGCGCGCTCATGAGGCGACCAGGTCAGCTCGCGCGGTGCTTCAGCATGGTTTGGATCATAAGCAAGATAATGCTCCAGCTCGTCTCCGGGGACACCTTTGTTCCGGGCATAAACCAGCACCGCGTGATTAATGCTTAGTTTCGGATAGGTGGAAAGATAGCCGACGAACAGGTCGCCACGCGAGAGGGCGGCATCGAGATCGGCGTGAGTTCTCTCCTGATATTTGCGGCTGTGCTCGAAAAACATTCGGCCATTGCCTGGCCGAAAATAGGTTATGAACCCGCTGCCGATAGTTTCCTGAAACACCTGCGTGCGAGCTTTGCTCATTTCGCGCAGATTTGCGTAGCCTGGAAAAACGATTCGCTGGTTTTCCGGCAATGCTTCGCGCCAGGACGCGCGATGCGCGACCATGCGAATGCGCGCTGCGAGTTCCTGATCATTTAACGGAACACCGCGTGGATCGAACCGGGCGAATTTGCGGAACTGCATCACTGTGCGCGTCATGACAAAACAGCGGCGGGTATATTTGTTGGCGGGATCGTCGCTCGTTGATTTTGCACGCAGAAAGGGAACCCCGTCCTTATACTTGAGAACGGTGGCGTTTTGAAACGCCAGGGTGTCGCGATCGAAACGAAATTCGGAGCTTGCCGCGCCTGCGCGTGCCAACGTCACAGCGACACAGGCGATAAGCCAGCAAAAAATCGCAGATGTGCGCCAATTACAGAGAATCACATCAAGAGCGCGCTGCAGCGGCTGTGCTTTTGCCTCCGGCAAAAATGCCGAGCCGGCGAAATTTTTGATATCGCTTCTCCAGCAGTTCGTCGATTGGAATCTGCGAAATCTGCTGCACATTCCGGCGCAGCGCGCTCCCGACATTCCCGGCAATAGAATCATAGTCCCGATGCGCGCCGCCCTCCGGCTCGGGAATAATTTCATCCACCACTTCGAGCTTCAACAAATCCTGCGCAGTCAGTTTGAGCGCCTCGGCCGCTTCGGCAGCATGCCGCCGGTCCCTCCACAAAATCGCGGAACATGCTTCGGGACTGATCACAGAGTAATAAGCGTTCTCCAGGATCAACACCTGATCTGCAACACCGATGCCAAGCGCACCGCCCGATCCGCCCTCGCCGATAACCGCGGCGACAATCGGCACGCGCAGCCTCATCATTCCACGCAGATTCACGGCAATTGCCTCTGAAATGTGACGCTCCTCCGATCCGATTCCGGGAAAAGCGCCCGGCGTATCAATCAATGAGATTACCGGCATGCCAAATTTTTCGCCCATTCGCATCAATCGCAGCGCCTTGCGGTACCCCTCAGGATGACCGCAGCCGAAATTGCGCATCACATTTTCCCTAGTGTTGCGTCCTTTTTGGTGAGTGGTGACGACGCAGCGCTGCGTATCGAGCATGGCCAGGCCGCACGGCATAGCTTTATCATCGGCGAAACGGCGATCGCCATGCAGTTCAATCCAATTTGTAAAACAGCGTTCGATGTAATCCAGAGCGAATGGCCGTTGCGTATGCCGCGCGATTTGGACGCGCTGCCAGGCAGTGAGGTTGCCATAAATTTGGCGTCGCGTCTCGCGAAGCTTTGCCGCAACTGTTTTGACTGCTGAATCAAGATCGACATCGTGCTCGTCAGAGTGATCCTTTAGATCTTGCAACCGCCGTTCCAGTTCAAAGATCGGTTTTTCAAAATCGAGCGGTTGAAGTTCCATGAGCGGAAGTAAAAAAATTACAGCGTTACAAAACTTACAAGAGGAAACTTCTCATGAATTTTTCACGCTGTAACTTTTGTACGCTCTTAAGGACTTTAACTCGAGTTAGTCGATAATGCTGACAGGGGTGCCGTTCTTTACAAGGCTGCTTAGCTCCTCGACATCAGAAGCCGCCAGGCCGAGGCCTACTGGCGGTGGCGGCTGGTCAAGATTGGGATGCGCAGAATCCGGCGCCGAATACAAAGTGTAAGCCGCTGCGCCAGCGAACCGGATCCATCGGGTGCTGCCAAGGTACTCTTTGCTGCCGATACCTACGCGTTTCCCGTCCTTCCAAGCCATCGTTTCGGCAACTTTTGCCGTGATTTTGGACGGCTGTTTGGGCGACAACTTTGCTTCACGCACATGATATTGCTTGAAAAACACGCCGTGATTCAGAAGCACAACCAGGTTCGCCTTCCGTTGAATAACGATTGAGAAATCCGGATGCGAAATGAGCAGGTGTTCGCCAATGTGCAGCATGGTGCCGCTCATGTTGTTCATGCGCATGATGAGTTCAGGCGTCGTCTTCAGCTTCCGCGCAATCTTTGCCAGCACGTCGCCAGATTTCACAACGTACTCCGTTTTTTCCGGAGAGGGATGACGTGACAGCAGAATCTCAATATTCGTTTCCCCAAGCAAATCCCGTGCTTCGTCGAGATGCTTTCCAGAGGGATATTTTTGGATAAAGGCGATGAGTGCATCGCGAGCTTCGGTCAGTTTCCCTTCCTGTCGCAGTTGCGCCGCCGCTTGAAATTCCGGCAGGCTGATGTCCGGGGCAGGCGGAGGAGTAACTTCTCCACGTTGCTCTTTTTTTACCGCGATTTCTTCTTTAACAAAGCTGTTGTAGCCGAACCAGGCGGCACCGCCGAAGATGATCAGTGCTAGCAGCAATACGAAAAGCCACTTCATGGCTGGCAAAACGCGATTGCGACTGCGGGCGAAATCCGAGAGTCACGCTGTGCGAGGAAATGCCAAGGCAAACGAAGATTCATCACGAGGAGAATCGGGTGCGAGGAATCAATCGCGCCGGTCAATGAAATCGGCTTCGCCTACGAGGCTTCCGTCCCAGATTCGCTCCCGGGAAAGAAACGATGCCACAGCCGTCCGATCGTAGGCTCTTCCCGGTTGCTCCAGGTGAAGTGGCAATCCTGGCAGTAAAACTCTTTGGGAATAATCTTGAGCGCGCAAAGCACACCAACGAGCGCAGGAGTCATGAATTTCCGGGTCATCTGCGGATACTCGATATTAGAAGAGCCGCATTGCGGGCAACGAACAAGAGCGGCAGAGATATCCGGATCAGTAGCCTCCCACTCGACCATAAGCTCCTGGGCCTTTTCGAAATCGCTGTCTTCAACCATCACTTTCGCATTCGCTTGCGGCCGAGACATGAAGCCGACCTGTTGCAATGGAGCCTCATTATGAACATCGGCCTTTAGCCCAGCGTCGTGGAAGCGTCGCTTCAATTGCCTCGCTTTAACCGGCTCATTGAATGTGGCAATTGTTACCATAAATTTTTGCTGTCTTCACAAGCACGCGTGTTCTGATCAAACATCAACTAATGGCCGAGTGCAAGATTTGGCGGAAACCACTTGTAGAGCATCAAATAGACAAACACTCCCGTGATCGAAACGTAAAGCCAGACCGGGATTGTCCAGCGCGCAATCCGTTTGTGGCGATCCCACCGGCGGCGAAAAACCTGAATGAGCGTCAAAATCACCAGAGGCAGTGTCACAAAGGCAAGCAGAACATGAGAAGCCAATATCGGGAAGTAAATGGCGGCGATCCATCCCGTATATCCCGACGATTTTTCGCCGACGTGCACGTGATAAGTGATGTAGCCAACCAGGAAACAGGCCGACGAAATCACTGCCGTGATCATGCACGTCATATGGCGGCGCCATGCGCCATGCCGGATGAAGTACCAGCCCATGGAGATAAAAATCGTGCTGATCAAATTCAGGGAAGCGTTGATCGCTGGAAGATCGGAGATTGAAATCACGTTGAAGCGTTGAATCGTTAAAGCCTTAAACTGGTCTATCGCTTGAACGCTGCAACGCTTTAACACTTCAACGACATCATGCTTCCCGTCCTCGAACCCCCACAGGTTCGGCCCCCCTCAAAGGCTCGACAACCGACCTGGGTGCACCGCATCGCCGTGAGCGTGATGCGTCTGGTGATTCTCGCGGCAATTTTTGGTATTATCGGAGGTGGCTATTACCTCGCGCGGAGGGGATTTGGCCGGCAATGGCGCTACCGCGTCGTGGAGGAACTACACAAACGCGGCGTCGAAGCTTACATAGGACGACTGACGCTGGATCCGTTTCGCGGTCTTGTCGCAAGAAATGTGAGGATTTTCGATTATAAGAATCGCGAAAACACACTGGCCCTGATTAGCGAAGTCTTGCTCGATATCAATTACGCTGCGCTCATCCATCATGAGCCGTTTCTCAATGCGCTTGATGTGCGCGATGCGCAAATCACCCTTCCACTCAAAGTAGCCGGCGGGAAAACTGATAAAGCGCAGCTCACTAACTTCCGCGCTCACGTCTATTTTCCACCGGAACAAATTTACGTTAGTCAAGCCGAGGGAATCTTTTGCGGAATTCGGATTTCTGCGACTGGACAATTGATCAAGCGCGAAAATTATCAGCCGTCGCCGCCCATTTCGACAGAAGAATGGCAAAGGCGATTGTTGATTGCGCAGCGCGTGGTGGACGAACTGAAAAAATTCCGCTTTTCCGCGCCTCCCACGCTGCAATTAAAGTTTAGCGGCGACCTCGCAGAAATCGAAAAGGCGCGCGTAGAGGCGACGCTGCATGGCGACAGATTGCAACGGGGCAGCTACGAAATGAGGGATTTGTCCGCTGCCGCAGAATGGAATAAGCAGCACTTGAACATCGCACATTGCGAGTGGAATGACGGCCTGGGTAGTTTTGCCGGGCGCACCGATTGGAATAGGGAAATCAACAGTGCGAATTTTCAAGTGCGCAGCAGCCTGGATCTGAAAACTTTTTTTGACGCTTTCGGTCTGGGCGATTCGCTCGCCGGTTTAGAATTTCACTCGCCGCCTGTAATCGAAATCTCCGGCTCGGTAAGTTTCGGCCCGGATCGATTTCGGCCAAATATTATCGGCCACGCCGCTCTTGGTGCGTTCACCTATAAGAGTGTTCCGTTCTCCGAACTGGCGGCTGACTTTTCTTGGGACGGCGAGCGCGCATTGCTTCGGGATCTGCGCCTACGCCATCAAACCGGCCAGCTCAGGGCTGACGTTTTCGATGCGCCATCCGATTTTCGTTTAAACCTCGACAGCACAATAGCTCCAGAGGCCATGCGTGCCCTCGCCTCTCCGGAATTGAATGAATTTCTCCGGGAATGGGAATGGCAACGTTCGCCCACTGTCCGCCTCATAATCCGTGGCAAAGATCGCAATCCGGGCAGTTGGCAAGGCGAGGGAATCATCACTTTGGGGCGAACGCGGTTCCGCGACGCATGGATGAACAGCGCAGACACCAAAATCCATTTCGCCGATGGTGCGCTTACTTGCGAAGATTTTCATGTCGCGCGCGACGAGGGAACCGGTGCGGGCAGTTTCACGTACGATTTTAAGAAACATGAGGTACGCGTCTCAAATACCAGAAGCTCATTGAATCCCGCTCAGGTCATCACTTGGATTGACCCAAAGATTTTTAAAACCGTCGTGCCATACAAATTTCGACACCCGCCCACTGTCACGGCCAATGGCTTATATCAATTTCGTGGCGGCAAGAACACACGTCTGGAGATCAAGGTGGATGGCGCCAATGGAATGGACTACGTTTTTCTTGGAAAAACGCTGCCTTTCGACCGCGTCTCCGCGCGATTGCTCTTCACCGCCGATCGATTGCAAATTATCGATCTTCGCGGCGGTCTTCTCTCTGGCACGTTGCGTGGAAATGCTGACATCTCACTGGCGCGAAATGATCCCCGATATCGGGCAGATGTCTCTGTGAGCGAGATCAATTTTCCGCTGCTGACTGATTTGTACTACAACTACAAGACGGCGCAGGGCGTGTTAAACGGCACCTATGATTTGACCGGTCTGGGCAGCGACCCGCGCACCATGCGGGGTCGCGGAAAAGTGGAAGTAACAAACGGAGATGTTTTCGCGATCCCGATTTTTGGGCCGCTCTCAGGAATTCTGAATCATATTGTCCCTGGCAGCGGGTACAGCATCGCGCACAAAGCAAGCGCGGACTTGAAGACTAACGAGGGAATCATCCACACCGAGAATTTCGAGGCCGCGGGTACGCTCTTCAGCATGCTCGGCCACGGCGACATTCATTTCCTCGACGACAAACTCGATTTCAATTTACGGCTGAATATGAAGGGACCCGGTCTGTTGCTCACGCCGGTGTATAAACTTTTTGAATACACTGGTGAAGGAAGTCTGAAGAAACCGGATTGGCACCCGAAAAGATTTTAGCCCCTTGTCATTCTAAGCGAAGCCGAAGAATCTCGGATTATTCTCTTCCAAGAGTAACGAAGGCAATCATCAGAGATGTTTCGCTCCGATCAACATGACAGCAATTGCATGCAGAGGGTGGCTAACCGATCACTGATCACCGATCACCGAGCACCTCTTTTACTCGGCGCCCACATGTCGATCGGCGGCGGCGTGCACACGGCCATTGAGCGCGCCTGTTCCATCGGGTGCACTGCCATGCAAATTTTCGTTAAAAATAACATGCAGTGGTTTGCCCGGCCGCTGACTGGCCAAGAGATTGCCGCGTTTCTCAAGCACACCCAGCGCCGCGAATTATTGTCGGTCTTCGCGCATGCAAATTATCTGATCAATCTCGCCGCCACTAACCCGCAGTTTCATGCGAATTCGTTGCGGGCCCTCACTGAAGAATTGATTCGCGCCGATCAACTCAAACTGCCGTTTCTGGTGTTGCATCCGGGCGCACACCTCGGCGCAGGCGAAGAAGTCGGACTCGAAAGAATCGTTGAATCGATTGACCGCGTGTTTTCTGCTCGGCCAAAAATTAAGACGCGAATCGCGCTGGAAACGACGGCCGGCCAAGGGTCATGCATGGGAAACAAATTCGAGCATCTCGCATACGTCATCAGCAGCGTACGCGAGCCGGAGCGATTGTGTGTTTGCCTCGACACCGCACATATTTTCGCCGCTGGTTACGACATCGGCAGCGAACCATCGATTCGAAAGACTTTTCGTGAATTCGATCGTGTAATCGGCCGCGATCGTCTCGTTGCAATTCATGTAAACGATTCCAAAGCCGTTCGTGGCTCGCGGGTGGATCGACATGAACACATCGGTAAAGGCAAAATCGGACTCGACGCTTTTCGCTTCATCATGGGCAATCGGCGTTTCAGCAAAATTCCGAAAGTGTTGGAAACGCCGAAAGCGAAAGACCTGCGAGAAGACGTGAGGAATTTGAGTATGCTGCGAGCGCTCGCAGCCGACCAATGACGAATGTCTAATGACGAAGGAATGACAAAATCCGAATAATTAAAAATGTGCTGGCAACGGTTTCGTCATCTGAGCATTCGGACTTCTTTCGTCATTCGTCATTAGTGTTTCGTCATTTACTTGATCAGCCGAATCGTCAGCGGATAGCGGTAGAACTTGCCTTCGCTTGCCTGAATGGAAGCAACGATCACCAGCACCAGATTCAAAATGTGCAGGATGGCGAGGATCACAAAACCGATCAGGACCAGGCAAAGAACGCCAGCGATCACGTTATAGATCAACATCGATATCTGAAAATTGAGCGATTCCTTTCCGTGCTCGTCGATTTCTGGCGAATCGCGCCGTTTAGCCAGCCAAACAATCAATGGACCCAGAATGTGACCAGCCCATGGCACGAAAAATCCTGCTAATGCGGTTGCGTGGCAAAGCACGTTCCAAGTCCGAACGTCGGAGGAAGATGTCGATGTTTCCATGTTTTACCTTTCGCTTGCGTGCACAACGACTGCCCCCTGGCTGTGAGAAGTGCAAGGAAAAAGATCAGATCATGCTTCTTTTACGCGCTCGATGTGCGCGCCGAGTTCGCTCAATTTTTCATCGAGATGTTCGTAGCCGCGGTCGATGTGATAGACGCGACTCACCTCGGTAATTCCGTCTGCTTTCAATCCCGCAAGCACCAGCGCAGCCGAGGCGCGCAGATCGCTCGCCATCACTGGAGCGCCAAAGAGATGATCGACGCCCTGGATCACCGCGGTCGCGCCTTCAAGATCGACATGTGCGCCCATCCGCGTTAACTCCGCGACATGCATGTAGCGTTGCGGAAAAATGTTCTCTGTGATGACACTGATGCCGTCTGTCGTCGAGAGTAGCGCGCACATTTGCGCCTGCATGTCGGTCGAGCGCCTTCGCCTCTCCATTGGGCGAGATCGAAATCGCGTGGTCTGCGATACCGATTTGGAAGCCGCAACTGCCCAGCGCATCCGTCACCGAGCGAACATGCTCCGGCTCGACCCGCTTAACGGTAACTTCTTTGCCGCAAATCGCCCCAGCCACCAGAAATGTTCCCGCTTCAATTCGGTCCGGAATAACATCGTGTTCCGTTCCGTGCAGCGCCGCCACCCCTTCAATGATGATCCGGCGCGTTCCGGCGCCTTCGACTCTCGCCCCCATTTTGTTCAAAAAATTGGCAAGATCG
>QHNF01000147.1 GCA_003218345.1 Verrucomicrobiota bacterium
TCTGAACGATCCAAAACTTAGTGAGATCATCGCAAAACTGCCAACGAACGATCAGAGAAGAGGTAAGATGGCACTTGTAAAAGCGTACCGTCTCCTATCAGAAAACTCCTGCCTGTTTGTACGGCTCTTTTCAGAGATCAGAAATATCGCTGTCCACGATGCTAAGAGCTTTAATTTGGATTTAACGAAATATGTCGCGGCACTCGAAGACAACGAAAAACCCAAATGGAAAAAAGCATTGTCCTCGTGGTGGGTTCCGTTTCCCGATCCGCAGCATGAAGCGGCTGCGCAACATGAAGCGTATGGTAGGCACCACTTTGAGACAGCCTTAGATAATCCGCGATACAGCATATTTAGTTCGTGTATTCACATTTTAGGTCAAGCTCACGTTCAGGAAATGAACGCGGAGAGACGCAAAAACGAGAAGAACGAATTAACAGATTTGATACGGGGCGTCTAAGCGGTAAACGCCACTGCCCCGGCCGGGCGCTGATCTCTCGTCTTGAGCGTGGGACGTTCTAAGTTAAGTGCTGAATCAGTGAGTAGATTACTAGATGGCATCGGAACGCTTAAAGCCAACGGTCGAAATCGAGTCTGCAACGGCCGCCGATATTCTCGGTGGTTTAGAGGCGTTGGCGGGAAGAATCCGGACAAGGGGTGCGGGCCAAGGTGTTATGGTTCGTGCGCCCGGTGAGGGTCCCGATAGGCTCATGAACTGGGCACTTCAGGAGGTGAACAACGCGATGCAATCTACATCTAACGAAGAGCGGGAGCATCACTGCGTGGATGCGGTTCTACATGCCCGTCGTGCTTTGTCGTGTCTCGTGGATTGGTATCTGGAGCGAGACCTTGCAACTTTCTGCAAAGATGCTCCGAGCAATTCGAAGCAGAAGGTCAGGTTTCTGATTAGTCGGGGCATCATCGACGAGCTGACTTCTCGAGTGTTAGAGCGGGCGATTCGGAAGCGGAACGATACGGAGCACCGTTACATATCGCCTACTTTGGAGGTGGCAGAGGACGTGGTGGAGCTTATCCGTCGTACACTCTCTGCGATTCGCACACAATCGGCACCAGAGTACGGGCCGTGGATCTTTGGGTCTTTTCTGCACTCTCTCCAATTTGGCGAAAAACGTTATGCCGAGTTTCATGGCTGGTCCGGGCCACTTGTCGTTTTTTCTCGATTCGAACCGCAGCCGTGGGTGGGGCTGGTGTTGCCCGAGAATAAAACAAAGGCTGTCAGTCGTCGGGCGTTGCTAAAAGAGACAACGACTGACGAATTGGTGGAATTGCTGCTGCTCGCAGCCCGATATTTTGGGGCGCCATCCTCATACGCGGACACCGAATCGTGCAGGGTACTCGCACTGAGTCAGGTCTGGGGAAAAACGTAAGGCAAAAAGGTAAGTCAGCGGTATGAAATAAGACCACGTGAGAGAACGCGGGAGGAAAGGCGATTCGGTGTAATTGCCTCGTGGTTGTGGAATTGAAGAGAGAGGATAAGATGGGAGGATTCGGGACGAAATGCCGTTTTAGATTTAGCAAAGCGCTGATGGCAGCAAGGCGATATTTTGTAATTGGACTGCAATTGTTCCCCGCCTAGATTTTTTGGCTACACCGTTGTTGGAGCAATGCCAAAAAGGTGTTCATTGATAGAATGAGCACGTCATCGTCCGGCGGTTACATCGCAAACAATCTTAGGCAAGGCTATCGTGCGGAATACCTTGCGAAATACATCATCTCGGAGTTTGGACCTTGCGAGCGCATTAATCCGGAAAACGATTACGGTCTTGATCTCATCGCGACCATAATGAAAAGGAGCGGATCTGGTGGATGGGTGTCATTGATGTACGGAATTCAGGTTAAGTCGGGAGACGCTCCGTTTCATTATTCGGGAGATGGCCTAGTGGATTGGATCAGGGCATACAACATCCCAATTTTGATGTGTCGCGCTAATCGAGCTATGGGTCGCATCAAGCTATACTCAACGTGGACGCTTAATCATTTAATCCTCGATGCCGGCTTCGAGAAAGTTCAGGAGATCGATTTTATTGAAGAATACGGTGAGAAGGGCGGCCTCCGGATGCCTGAGATACGCGATAAGGTAGCAACGGTTTGGCTGGGTCCTCCAATCATCGATGTGTCTGGCTCGGAACTAAGTCAAACCCAACTTGTTGGAGAGATGGGGGAATTACTTACGGAATGGATTGGCTTTGATGCCCGCAACTATTTTCGTCGGAAGTCCGATATCCCGATCCTTTTTGGTTACCTAAGTTGGGACACTAACAAGTCTTTGAAATCCAGCCGCCGGGGCTATTACCAGCCACATTTCTTTGGCGAGCTGCATACCAAGAGCGCGATGACATTAATTCAAGAATGCGCCACCTTAATTGCGTTGAATCAGGGCAAAGATAGTCAGATTACGAAGGACCTCGCACAGATCATTAAATTGTACGGCGTTGATGTTCCACAATTTACCAAGGATGCTATGGGAATTGGCGCATGAACTGGGCTTTTTGCGGATGGACGGCTAAAGACGCCTTCAACCGGACTCGCGGATACTGGGCCCTGTCCTCGTTGCTGTTGATGACGGCGGACAGGTTTTCTTGGTCTTGTTAGGCAAGAATTTGTATCACCCGTTGTGTCACCATGATGGGTAAAAATGGGCAGATTCCTGATTAGCTGGGATAATCGTAACAATTATTCAACACGTTTGAAGCCAGTCATTTGTTCATTGCTGATGACACGAGCGAAGTCCAGCGAAAATGCCGTTTTGGCCTTAGGAAACCCTCGTTCTATCCGTTGAACTACGGGGACGATGATCTGGAAAGAGTAAACGGATAGAATGGAGATGGGCAAGATACCGTTGCCGTGCGGGGCGATTTCTCGAGGGCAGGCTTTGTTCTCGACAGTCGGCGGGAAGCGGAATTATGAATCAATCGCGCTCTCAAAGAGCATCCACGCTTACAACTTCGGATGGGCGTCCACAGCGGTCCGGTGAGCGGGGTGATAACCTTGCGAACCTGCGGCACGAATGCACTGAAATCAGGGTTGTACGGTAGAGTGTATCAGGGTTGCAGTGAATCAATGAGACCCACCCCTGGTGGGTGTACCCGCCTGTGCGCAAAGGCGGGCTCCGTTATAAAACGGGCTGAGAAAAATCCTTACTCAAAAGTTTAGGGTCACTGTTTGTTTGGAGGTTGCGCGCGCTTTCCAAGTCGCATCCACCCAGCTAGAGTGCTGCCGTGATGAGCACTTCGTCAATGCGCGCAGAGTGAATCCAAAGAACTTCTTCACCGAGCTGAAGCGACGCCATGTTTACAAAGTCGCGATCGCCTATGGGGTCGTGGCGTGGCTGCTTATGCAGGTCGCCAGCCAGATTTTTCCGTTCTTTGAAATTCCAAATTGGGCGGTGCGTCTTGTCGTGCTCCTGCTGATAATCGGATTCCCAGTCGCATTGATTCTTGCCTGGGCGTTTGAGCTAACGCCGGAAGGTCTGAAGCGAACTGCAGTTGCTGATGCGACTTCCGCGCCACGATCACGAAGTCGCGCGTGGATTTACGTGGTTTTGATCGCGGGAGCGCTGTCGGCCGGCCTGTTCTTCCTTGGCCGCTTCACCGCGTCTACGAAGCAAAGCGTGTCGGCTGAGGTTTCCTCAAAATCGATTGCCGTGCTGCCATTCGAAAACCTGAGCCGCGATCCCGACAATGCCTATTTTGCCGCGGGTATTCAGGACGAAATTCTCACTCGGATCGCGAAGATCGGGGCGCTAAAAGTCATCTCCCGGGTTTCGACAAGGCAGTACTCTGCGCGCCCAGAGAATTTGTCTGAAATTGCGCATCAACTTGGCGTGGCGAACATTCTGGAAGGCAGTGTTCAAAGGGCAGCCAATCAAGTGCATGTTAACGTGCAACTTGTTTCCGCCGCAACGGAGGAACATCTTTGGGCCGAGAGCTACGATCGCAAGCTAGAAAACATTTTCGGCGTGGAGGCCGAAGTCGCGACGGCGGTTGCCGAGGCTTTGAAGGCGAAGCTCACCGGCGCCGAACAACATGCACTGGAGCAAAAGCCAACAAACAATCCACAAGCCTACGATGCTTATCTCCGCGGAATCGCGTTATACGGCGAAGCCTATACGCTTGACGAAATTTCTAAATCAAGACAGCCGTTCGAGGAAGCTGTCCGTCTTGATCCTAATTTTGCGATGGCGTGGGCGATGTTGGTGCGACTTTATTCAGGGTGGTATTTCTGGTTGGAAGCGAAACCGACCCTGCGGGAAGCGGCGCAGAAATCGCTCGAAACCGCCTTGCGGCTAAGGCCCGATCTTCCGGAGGTCCAGTTGGCGCAGGCCTTCTATCAATATTTTGTTTTGCGCGATCTCGAAGGCGCCCGTCCGAATTTTGAGCGGCTTCTGACCAAGTTACCTAACGACACTGATATTCCGTCGACACTCGCGATCATTGCTTTGAGGCAAGGACGATGGGATGAAGGCCGCGTGTTTGTCGATAGAGCCATTGAACTTAATCCGCGTGACCGAGATTTACGCCATGAAGCAGCGTGGACCCGAGAAGCTACGCGTGATTTTGCTGGAGCACTCCGGTGCTACGACGAGGCACTAAGTATCTGGCCAGAGAACCCCTATCTGATCGCTGGAAAAGCTTCCGTTTACCAGTCGTTAGGCGAACTCGATCAGGCAGACGCACTACTCCAGAAACTTCATCCCACAGCCAAAAATGCGTATGGCCTCATCGCTGGGGGAATTTACGATCAAGCCAAATTACGCCGACGGTATACAGATACTATTGAGTTGTTACGAAGCTTGCTGGCTCAGGCCGGTTCATTACCGGTTGCCACGCGCTCTTATCGTCTAATGCTTTCCGAACTTGAACGATTGTCGGGCGATGTCGTCCGCGCGAAAGCCAGCTACGCACAAGCTCGCGGCGAACTTGAGCAAGCGCTAAAGGAACAGCCTGATGATGCTTGGCTCTTTGAGGACCTCGCTAAAGTGTATGCAGGGCTCGGGGACGGCCAACTCGCAATGAAATATGTCGAGCGTGCGATCAGTCTGGAGCCCGTGTCAAAGGATGCTTGGGGCGGGCCTAGACATGAGTACCAACGCGGGAAGATCGCGGCGCGTTTTGGCCAAAAGGACCTCGCGATCTCCATTTTGGCGCATCTGTTGACGATCCCATGCGGAGTTACTCCGGCGTGGTTACGGCTCGATCCGGATTTCGACGCGCTACGTGGTGACCCACGCTTCCAAAAACTCTCTTCGACTTCACCGAACACAGCGGACAAATAACGCGACGCGGTGACGTCAGCAATCTCGTCGCCGAGGTGAAGCACTACGGAGACAACGACATTTCGGATCCATTCGACTCGCTTTGCTCGCTCAGGACAAGTTTTTACGTTTTCGATTGCCGATTGCAAACGGTGCGCGGCGATTTCTCGAGGGGGAGACCTTTGCGCTCGACTCTCGGCAGCTGCTTGAGAGTATCATGGCGAGTGGTATTTCCATGTGAATCCATATGGCTGCCGAGATTAAAAAAGAAATTGAGCTGGAAATCGCGCATGTGTTGTTCACGGACATCGTCGGTTACTCCAAGCTGCCGATCAATCAGCAACGAGCGTTAGTGGAGCGCTTA
>QHNF01000148.1 GCA_003218345.1 Verrucomicrobiota bacterium
TCGCGAAGCTGTCGTCGACGCGCGTATGATTTTCGTTTGTGCTGGCCTCGGTGGCGGCACCGGTTCAGGCGCGGCGCCGTATGTCGCGCAACTCGCCCGTGAAGCGGGCGCCCTTGTGGTCGCGTTCGTCACTCTGCCATTTGCGTTTGAGGGCAAACGCCGCAACGCCCAAGCACGCGAGGCGCTTACCCGGCTCAACGAAGTTGCCAACGCGGTAATCTGCTTCGAAAACGACCGGATGGGCGACGTCGTTGCGCCGCAAGCCGGAATTCATCAGGCCTTTGCCATGGCCGATAGCACAATCAGTCAGAGCATTCGTTCGGTTGTGAACCTCATCCAGCGACCCGGACTCATTCGCATCGGCTTCGATGATTTGCTTACGGCATTACGCAGCCGCAATGGTCGTTGCTTGTTTGGCTTCGGCGAATCTGATTCAGACAATCGCGCGCATGAGGCTCTCACGCAGGCGCTCAAGAATCCGTGGCCGGATGTTGGCAGATGCAGGGAACGTGCTCGTTCAAGTGGCCGGTGGACCTGGCATGACGCTGTCCGAAGTCGAAATCCTCATGCAAGAGCTTGGCCGTCACGTCAACGAGCAAACACAAATCCTTTTCGGCGCTGCCGTGGACGGACGACTCGGAGATCGTTTGAGCGTGACCATTATCAGTTCGCTCACCGCGGACGAGGATTCGATTCCGCAGCAGGTCCAACCTGCGGTGAGTAACGCGCCGGAGATTCCGCAAGTCTCGGAGCAGGACGCGGATGCTCCGCCAGAGATCAATATCGAACCCGAACCAGCAGCGATGGAAGTTGTCCTGCCTGCAGAAAGCATTCCGTTCGAGGAAGCGGCAGCAAATGAAGGTGCGTTATCGAGTCCTCTGCTGAACACGCCTGAGCCGACCTTAAATACTCCACACAAGAAACAGATCCCGTCGAGGGAAGAGAAACAGGCACCTGAAAAATCTGTGCAGGCCAAACAGGAAGTCTTGCAATTCGAGCCAGTCACGCGCGGTCGCTTTGAAAAAAGCGAGCCGACCATCGTTGAAGGCGAAGATCTCGACGTCCCGACCTATCTGCGAAAAAACATCAAGGTGAAGTGACAATCGCTTCTGCGGTTGTCATTCTGAGCGGGAGTCGAAGGATCCCGTTATGTTACCTAAGGGTTTCGCCACGGGATTCCTCGACTCCACTCGGAATGACAGGTTTATTTCTTCATTAACTCCAGCACTGCGGTCGTCATTCCGATGATTCCAACGCGAATCGTCGGTTCAGGGACGGGCGCGAATTTACTCGAGTGCAGACTCGGCAGTGGGTTCCCAGTCTTCTTGCTGTCAGCGATCTTTTTCGGATCGACCGCGCCGATATGAAAATCAACCGCTGGAATCGAATGATCCGGCAAACTGTATTCGGAAAAATCTTCGCCGCCCATTGTTGGATCGACAATCTCCACGTTTTCGTTGCCTAACGACACCTTCCAAACGGCGACGAGACGTTTCGTCAGTTCAGGATTGTTGTAAGTCGCTGGCGTGAATTGATCCGTTAGAATTTCGACGATCGGCGCACGTTCCGGCGGAACTCCACCGGCCGCGGCGATCCCTTTGGCAATCTGATCAATCGCCGCCAGCACGCGCTCGCGCACATCGGCTTTGTAAGTGCGCACCGTCAATTGTAGTTTCACTTCGTCCGGAATGATGTTGTGCTTCGTGCCGCCGTGAATCGATCCCACCGTCACCACAATCGGATCGAGCGGATTATTTTCGCGGCTGGCAATCGTCTGCCAGGCGTTGATCATTTCCGCCGCTAGCACGATCGGGTCTTTCGTTTTGTGCGGATACGCGCCGTGTCCGCCCACGCCTCGCACCGTCACATTCACTGAATCAACATTCGCATACGTGTAACCTTCCGTGACGCCGATGTGGCCTGTCTCCATATCGGCTTTGTCGTGAAATCCGAGCGCGAAATCTGGCTTGCGAAATCGATCGTAAAGGCCGGCCTTGAGCAACGCGCGCGCGCCGTTGCCCGTCTCCTCAGCTGGTTGCGCCACGAATAGGATCGTGCCGTGCCATTGATCTTTCAATCGCTGCAATGCTCGCGCCGTGCCGATAAACGCGGCGATATGCGCGTCGTGCCCGCAGGCGTGCATCACGTGCACATCTTTGCCTTCATCATTTTTCGTCGTTACTTTGCTGGCATAACCCAAGCCGGTCTCCTCTTCCACTGGCAGCGCGTCCATGTCGGTACGCACCAGCACGGTCAGTCCGGCGCCATTTTTCATAATTCCAATGACGCCGTAGCCTTGCAGGTTTGGATTGTCGTATTTGCCGAAATGGTCGGTGATTTCGCAGCCAGCAGCCCGTAATTCTTTGGCGATTAATGCAGAGGTGCGTTCCTCATGGCCTGATAATTCCGGATGGCTGTGAATGTCTTTATAAATGGCGAGCAACGATGGAAGCTCTGCATCGGGGAGTGACTGCGGCGTCTGTTGCGCGATTGCGAGCGCCGAAACCAGCATTGACACCGACAAGATTGAGAAGAAACGAACCTTCATACTTGTCATGCTGAGCGAACTCGAAGCATCTCTCAATTTAATTCGGTTCGAAGAAACAGTAAGGTGATTCCTCGGCTTCGCTCGGAATGACAGATGGTGAAATCTGCGCAATCTGTGGATGACGATGGAGTTCGAGAAAAACACGCTGCTTTTCGCCGCTGATCCGACACCCGGTATTGTCGCAATCGAGCTCGGCGAAACTGGTACGGTGAAAGTTTATCGCCGGGAAAATGACGGATCGACCGCCGCCGACGTCGAACCTTTTCATCCATTTGTCTGGTGCGATAGCGACGTTGTCGATCTTGGCATCGAAACCGAGAAGCTCGAAGGCGATCTCAGGTATGGCTGGCTAATTACGGTCGATAGTTGGAAAGAACTGATTGCTCTCCGTAATGGACTCAAGAAAGCTGGGCGCGATTTCTTCGCCTTCACCGATCCGGTGCAACATTACCTCACTGCCACGGGTCGTACCCTCTTCAAAGATCTGCCGTTCGAAAGACTGAAACGCATGCAGATCGAATTACTTTCGTTCGAAGAAACTGTATTCGGCGTCCCGGACGCCGGCCCGGGCGACCACATCATGAGCATTGCGCTATCGGACAATAGCGGGTGGGAAGAGCTGCTCATTGTGGATCCGACCAATGTTGAGGAATCGGAACGCGAAGCGATCAGGCGCCTAACGAGTCTGATCAAGGAACGCGACCCCGACGTGATCGAAGGTCACAACTTATTCCGGTTCGATCTGCCCTATCTGGTCTCGCGCGCGAAAAAGGCGAAAACGAAACTCGATTGGGGACGCGCCGATGGTTTCCTCCGTTCGCGACCGTCACGACTCCAAATCGCGGAGAAAACAATCGATTATCCCAAGTTCACGGTTGGCGGCCGCCACTTCGTTGACACTTTTTTGCTTGCGCAATTTTACGACGTCGGCATGCGATCTCTGGCTGGTTTCGAGCGGACCGATGTCGCCCGGCATTTCGATCTTTGCGACAGCGAAGAAATTTCAGCGCTAACGGGGAAGGAATTGCAGCGCGCATACATGGGCAATTCAGAAGACTTTCGGCGGCGCGCACTATGCGGCGTTCGGGAAACACGCGTGTTGTCGGAACTGTTGAGCCCGAGCTACTTCATTCAGGCGCAAATTTTCCCATACAACTACCAGGACGTGATCGTGCGCGGCAACGCCACGCGCATTAATGCATTGTTTCTGCGCGAATATTTCCGGCAGCGCCATTCCATTCCCGAGCTGCCGATGGTGCGCGCATTCGAAGGTGGTTATACCGACATCTTCTTCACTGGCGTGGCGCGCAACGTTTGGCATTGCGATATCGCATCGCTCTATCCGTCAGTCATGTTGGAATTCGATTGTTTTCCCGCAACCGATCAATTGCAAATCTTCCGGCATTTGCTCACCGATCTCCGCACGTTCCGATTGGAAGCGAAGTCGAAAATGCGCGCCGACAAAGATCCCGCGAAGCAGCACCACCTCCAGGCACTGCAAAACACGTTCAAAATTCTGCTCAACAGTTTCTACGGTTACCTCGGGTTCGCGCAGGGACATTTCGCTGATTTCGACGCCGCCGCGCGAGTGACGCAGATCGGGCGCGAGTTGTTGAAAAAGATGATCGAGTGGCTCAATGCGCAAGGCGCGCAGGTCATCGAGGTCGATACCGACGGAATTTATTTCGTGCCGCCTAAGAAGATCGATGTTGACGATTTGCAGAAACGTCTGGCGAAGGAATTACCATCAGGGATTGATGTTGAGATCGACGAGCAGTTCGACGCCATGTTCAGCTACAAGGCGAAGAACTATGCCCTCCTGACCAAAGATGGCGACGTCATCATCAAAGGCGGCGCGCTGAAGTCGCGCGGACTTGAGAAATTCCAGCGCGTATTTTTAGAGGAAATGATCAAGCTGATCATGGAAGGAAAGCCCGAGGCAATCTCGCAGCTGCGGGACGAATTCGAGCGAAAAATTCGGAACCGCGAATGGAAAATCGACATGTTGATGAAGACCGACACGCTGCAGGATTCGCTCGACAAATATAGAGCGAAGATCGCCGGCTCCGCGCGTAATCGCGGCGCCGCCTATGAGCTTGCCCTGGCCAGTGGACGCAATTACAAACCCGGAGACCAGATCAGTTACTACGTCAAAGCGACACCGAAAAAGGTCCCCGCGTACGAGGCTGCCAAACTCGCTTCAGAGTTTGATGCCGAAAACCGCGATGAAAACGTCGACTACTACGTCGCCAAACTCGACGAGCTCGTAAAGAAATTCAGCGGAATCACTGCCGCCGCGTCTGCTCCAAAGCAGGAAAGCTTGGCGTTGTGATCACTTGCTCCAACCTCAACGATTTTTGATGATCTTGCGGATCTCGCGGTGATTTCCGAGATCGCTGAACGACAGGACACCGGGTTCTGCATCAAACACGAGTCGGAGCTTCACGCCAACGCGATACTCAAACAAGCTGTCGCGCAGACGGCGGATACCGAGACCTGAATGCACATACGGATTGCTGAATCCGTCACGCACGGACGTAATCACGTCGCCGATCTGTTTCCGCTGGCGTTTCGCAAGCCTGCGAATCGCCGCCTTCAGCTCCGGCGTGAGTTCAATGCGCAATGTCCGCTTCGATGTCGCCACTGAACTTGATCATTTTGCCGGCTTTACGATGACACGCGATGCGCTGTTTTGTCCGGCGCACAAACGCGTCAAGCTCAGCTTCCGTCACTCCATACTCCTGAAGCGCATAATCATCGGAATGAACGGTGACGGGGCGGAGAGCGATGACTTTGTCGCCGTGCAAGATGCCAATATCTTCGCCATTCGCGGCGCGTTTCAGCAGCGAGGTGAGATTGGCGCGCGCGCGGGTGGGGGAAAGCGTAGTCATGCGTCGATATTAAGACGATATGAAGAGCAGCTCAACTGCCGGCTTATTGCTTGCTGAAATCCTGTGACGCGGCAGAAGTAATTTCATGAGAATTCATAGGCATTTTACCGCTGCGGTTATCACACTGGCGATTTTCGGGGGAATTCAATGTTCCTATTCAGCTGAAGACGATCTTGCTCCAATCAAAGCCGAAATCGCGAAACGACATGATGAGGCGGTGAAGCGGTTGCAGGATTGGATCGGACAGGTGTCGATCGCGGCTGAGAATCGCGGATATCCGAAAGGCGCGGAGTACATGGCGAAGCTCGCGCGCGATGCCGGATTTCAGCAGGCGACGGTGATCAACACGGACGGTAAACCGGGCGTGTTCGCGAAACTCGATGCCGGGGCGCCGAAAACGATCGGGCTGTATTTCATGTATGACGTGAAGCAGTTCGATCCGGCAGAATGGACGTCGTCGCCGACCGAAGCACGCATCGTGGATAAACAGAAACCGCCGCTGGGCAAAGTGATTATCGGCCGCGGCGCGGTGAATCAAAAAGGACCGGAAGCGGCGTTCCTGGCGGCGCTGCATGCGATTCGCGGTGCGGGCAAGACGTTGCCAGTCAATCTTGTGATGGTCGCGGAAGGCGAGGAGGAGATCGGTTCGCCGCACATTCCGCAACTCGTTAGACGACCGGACGTGCTCGACGCGCTGAAGAAATGCGTAGGCGTGTTCATGCCTTCAGCGACGCAGGACTTGGACGGTATTGTGACGGTGAACCTTGGATCGAAAGGCGTGATTGAACTCGAGCTCATCTCCGATGGCGAAAAATGGGGACGCGGCCCGGCCAAAGACATTCACTCGTCGCTCAA
>QHNF01000149.1 GCA_003218345.1 Verrucomicrobiota bacterium
GCACGCCATTTTGAGCGAGCTTACCGGGGATTATTCGATTCAATGGAGGTTGCTGACTAACTATCGTGACTATCCTCCCCAGCAGGAAGTAACGCGACCCGGTGGAAATACGGCGCTGTTTAATTATTGCGATCAAGTACGAGAACTGAACGAACCGAACGGCCTCGGATTCTGTTCGGGAGTGTGGTACATGTTGGAGGCGGTTCATGTACACGAGCACACTCACGAAGAACACCTTCTTCCAGCGCTGCAAACTGTCGCTCCGCAAATCCAAAATGAGGTGCAGGAAGTTAGCGTGCAATATACAGGTCAATCCGAGCAGCAAGCCATTGATGAAATTGAAGCTTCACCTGAATTTCAAAGCGCCGGAACGGATGCCGTAAACCGTGGGGTCCGTGAGTTTGTTCCATTGGCCGAAGCGGATCACACCAGCGGAGAGGCAGCCAGGAGGGTACATGCTTTCGTCGCACCGATGATCAATGGGATTTGCGAATACGCGGTCACCAACGGTTGGACGCAGCAAATACCATGTGAAGTCTGTCCAACACCCACTCCAACTCCAACACCAACACCGACTCCGACTCCGACTCCCGTCCCGACGCCCTCCCCACCGACAGCTAACGACGCGACGAATGTGACCGGCAGCGGCTTTACCGTCAATTGGAGCAGCGTCAACGGCGCTACCGGTTATCGGCTCGATGTATCGACGAGTAGTTCGTTTACGAGCTACGTGAGCGGTTACCAGAATTTGGACGTTGGCAACGTGACCAGCCGAAACGTCAGCGGATTGAGCGCGAACACGACGTACTACTATCGACTGCGTGCTTACAACACGGGCGGAACCAGCGGCAGCTCCAACGTGATTCGTGTAAAGACAAGATCACACTAAAGATTCATGATGAGGTCATGTACCCCAAAGGATTCTCGCTGTGCCAGCACAATTTGTTGCAGATGTGAGGAGTATACCGAGGTTTTATCTGTGCGATTGATTTCCGTTCGATATCGAAGAGTTCTCACGCTTAAGTTCTAGAATCTATCTTACCTAACTGAAAATGCGCTCTAATCTAAATATCTGGTTAATTTCGCTAATTAGCGCGTGTCTTTTGGCACTCGTTAACGGGCAAACAACAAACAGCATCCCCGGCAGCAAAGCCGCCACGTTTCACGAGCCCGCGCGGCTGGAATCCGCTGCGCAACCACCCCAAGCTTTAAGAGATGTTGGTGCGGAATTGTCTGGAAGCCTGATCGGTCAAGCTCCGAACAGATCGATCGAATTTGTTCTTACTTGACAAAATAACGGACCACAGGAGGTCAAAATTCGGGACCCCTTGGATTCATTGTTCCTAGAAGTCAGCACCACCACTAATAAACCTGTAGCATTGCCGAAAAGAGTCCCCAAAGCTTTGATTGATTCCGGCGTACCAAAGAGCGGTACTCCAGGAGAAACCCGCGATGTGCCCTATCTCGCCGGTCCAGTTTCGTCAGATGACGACCGCCAGCGGAGTGAGCTCTCAAAAGGAGAAAACGATTACTATTCCTCCAGCTGGCAGGGCCCAGATTGTTTTTGCGAGCGAACCAGTCGTCATGGAGAAAGTGATCGAGGTGCTTCCAGGCGAAAAGAGAGAGGCCGCGGCGTCGTTCAAAATAAGGGCGCTCATGGCGCTTATCAGCGCTGATCCATCGAGCGATAGCCGCTCTTTGGATTCGGATTGGATATTCTTTACAGTTGCTTCCTCGTAGCAGCTCATAGGGAGCGGTTACGCTCACTTGTTATCCAAGTACCTCTCAAGCCTCTGCCGGACAATGCCTCCTACTGGTCACCGAAGTAGGGCGCCGTCGACGGGGCGAATTACGACGGCCTGGAGCGCTCGTCGCGCATGCGATCTCCGCGTGTCCCATGCGTCTTCCTATCTGTTTTCAGCGCGACCTAAAGTCGACAGGTCTATTCGGACACGCACAAAATCTTTCTGATTGCGGGCGCGCTCACTCACATGCGAGGCGCTTGCGAGAACCGCTTGCCCTGCAAGGGGCATGCGCGACCGTTACCAGATGGATGTCGCGTCAAAGCTGCGAGCAATTCTCGGCAACAAAATCGTCGCTGACGACGCCGAGACCCTCGCGGCGTACAGCGGCGACAAATGGTCCGCAGCTCATGAACCGGACGCTGTCGTCTTCGCAGGATCAACAAGCGAGGTCAGTAAATTACTGCAGTTTGCGTCCCGCGAAAAAATACCGGTCACAGCACGCGGAGGCGGATTTGGTTATGTGGGCGGATGCGTGCCAGTGCATGGCGGGATTGCTCTCTCGCTAGCACGGATGAATCGAATCAAGGAGATTAGCTTCTCCGACGCAGTTGCGATTGTTGAACCGGGCGTGTTTACAGCTGAACTGAAAGCGGCGGTGCGCGCACAAAAATTATTTTATCCGCCGGACCCGGCAAGCATGAAAGATTGCACCATCGGCGGGAACGTCGCTACGAACGCTGGCGGTCCGCGCTGTTTGAAATACGGCGTGACGCGCAATTACGTTATTGGCCTCGAAGTGGTGCTCGCGAATGGCGAAATGCTGCGGACTGGCGGCCGCGTGCATAAAAATAAAACCGGATTCGATTTGATCGGCCTCTTTGTGGGCTCGGAAGGAATGCTCGGTGTGGTCACGGAGATCACGCTGCGTTTGCTCCCGCTGCCACCGGCGCGCGCCACTCTGTCGGCTGCATTCGCTACTGCCGCACAATCCGCCGAGGCGGTGCAGTCGATCTTTGCGGCGGGATTCCTGCCCTCTTCATTGGAAATCGCCGACCATTTTACGCTGGAAGCGGCGCGACGCGATCTCGGCAAAATGATTGTGCCAGAGGGGAACGCGCATCTGCTGGTCGATTTGGATGGACAAGAGCAAAGCGTTCGCAGCGAAGCCACAGCCATTCGTGAACTTCTCGAAAAGAGAAAACCTAAATCGCTACAGATGGCGACCGGAGAAGCGGATTGCGAAAAGCTCTGGGCTCTGCGCCGCGAATTCAGCAATTCACTTCGCGCAACCGGCCTCACCAAATTGAATCAGGATGTGGTCGTGCCGCGCAGTCACCTTGTGGATCTAATAGAATTCGCAGAGACGCTGCGGGCCAAACATGGATTTCCTATCGCCTGCTTTGGTCACGCTGGTGACGGCAACATTCATGTCAACATCATGGCGGACCGATACAATCGTGACGCCGAGGTACGCGAAAAAGTTGATCGTGCCCTTGACGACCTTTTTGAACAGGTCCTGGCGTGGGGCGGCGTGATCACGGGTGAGCACGGAATTGGTCTGGCAAAAAAACGTTGGTGGCCCGAGGCGACCAGTGCCGTCGTCCGTGACGTGCATCGCAGGCTGAAACAAACTCTCGATCCTAACGACATTTTGAATCCAGGGAAATTTGTTGAGCCTTAAAGTCTTCGGGATTAACTCGTCCAAGGCTGCATTGAGATTCGCTAACCTATTAGACGCATCTGAATTCGACGCGACCGGCGCGCATCCGCGTCATTGTGGACGAATCAATTAAGGGGGGAACATGGATCGGCATTCGTTTCTGCTGCGCTTGAATCCGCTATGAAATGAAACCTGGAAAAATTGCTCACACCATCGCAGTGATCCTGTCGTCGATCTCCTCTCTTTTCGCGCACGCCACCCCTTCAAAGGCGGAGCCCGCCAGGATGAAGGCAAGCAAGAAATCGCAGAGATCGTCAGAGGACCGCTTTACTGATGTAAGTTCAATCGCGTTCTCGCCTGGGCAGTTGTTGTCAGCAGCTCGACCGCAGCCCGGACCAAGCTTTCCGTGGAAAAGAGAGATCGTGACAACGGTCTTCTGGATTGGCGAGAAGCCGGCTGGAAATAATCCGGTGCCCAATCGGGCGAGTTCCTGGGACAAAAATTGGACCAAAAACTACGGCGGTTTCGACGATCCAAATCCTGCTAACCGGAGAAATTACATTCCGGCAAAATTCACGCCTCGACAGAATCCGTTCTATTGCGCGCTTCCTTACAGCGATAAGGCAAAGACCGGCCATCGCCCGGAAGCGCCGCGGGTTGTCCCGTGGTTTAAGGGAGCTTACCAAGGCCCAGCCGTTTCCACCTGCAAAGACCGATGGCTTGCCATTCATAAAGGCAATCGAACAGTGTATGCGCAATGGGAAGACGCCGGCCCTTTCCGTACCGATCACTGGCAATACGTTTTTGGCAACGAACGGCCAAAACCCAACTTGAATAAAGGTGCTGGCCTGGATGTCTCGCCCGCCGTGCGCGATTACCTTGGATTGAAGGAAACGGACGTGACCGACTGGAAGTTTGTCGATTTTAAGGACGTGCCACGCGGGCCATGGTCGATCATTGGAGAAAATAACACCTTCGTAATCAACGATCGAAAAAAAGGTGCGACATTGGCCGAAGCGACCAAGCCCAATCACACTGGCACGATTGTGCGCTAACCGGAAGATAGACTTCCAATCTGTCTCGGCAGACAAGCATCGGATGTCAGGCCTCCTGCCTGACTCGGCCGACGGGCTTCCAGCCTGTCGATCGGCGCAGTGGTATCCGGCCGATCCACGCGATCTTTCGGTCGGAAGCGATTGCAAACGTGAATGAAAAATCGCTGCGGAGTTCATTTTATTTTTTGCGCGATCTATATCGCAATCAGTTCCAGCTTCGCCGTTCCGTTCTCAGCGGCTACGGAAAGTGGCACGCTGCTCACCGGCAAGGCGGCCATGGGCGATTGGACAAGTGATGCGGCCGGAGTGCGGCGCAAAATCACCGTCCAGGACTTGCCCGCGCCGAGCTCAAACGCTTTGGCAATTAACCTCCCCCGCGTCATCGAGCGTCCAGCCAGTGCTCGGCTTCAGGTTCCGCCCGGCTTTATGATCGACCTGTATGCCAGCGGGTTTCGCGATCCGCGCTTTATGCTCACCGCGCCAAATGGAGACATCTTCGTTACCGAGAGTCGCGCCAATCAAATCAAGCTTCTGCGCGATACCAAAGGCAACGGAAAGCCAGATGTCACCGAAACGTTTGCAGACCGGGATCTAAACAAACCATTCGGGATCGCCTTTTATCCGCCCGGAAATGATCCCGAATTCTTGTACGTGGCGAATACCGATGGCATAATTCGTTTTCCGTATCGCAATGGCGATCTCAAAGCGCGCGCACCGGCCGAGAAATTGGGTGCGCAACTTTCCGGTGGCGCAGCGCGCCTCCGCAGCGGCGGACATTGGACGCGCGACATCGTCTTTTCGCCCGACGGCAAGAAAATGTACGTCTCCGTTGGGTCGCGCTCGAATGTTTCCGACAGCGCCGCGGAAGCAGATCGCGCTCGCATCTTTGAGTTCAATCCCGATGGCACCGATCGAAAAGTCTATGCTTGGGGAATTCGCAATGCCGTTGGAATTGCATTTCGACCGGGCAGCGATGAGCTCTGGATGAGCACAAACGAGAGAGACGAAATCGGTGAGGATCTGCCACCAGACTACATCAGCAGCGTGCGCGTCGGCGGTTTTTATGGCTGGCCCTGGTTTTACATCGGAAACCACCCCGATCCCCACCACAAGGGAAAGCATCCTGAACTCGCTGATAAAGTCATTGTTCCCGACGTGCTAGTGCAGTCGCATTCGGCCACGCTCAATTTATATTCGGCCACACTTAATTTATGCTTTTACATCGGCAACCAATTCCCCACCGAATATAATGGCGACATCTTCGCTGCGTTCCACGGCTCATGGAACCGAACGAAACGCACTGGATACAAAATCGTGCACGTCCCGTTCGATCATTCCACCGGCAAAGCGCGCGGCGAATACGAAGATTTCGTGACCGGTTTTGTCACGCCCGAGGGCAAAGTCTGGGGTCGCCCAGTCGGAATTACTGTCGCCAAAGACGGCACCCTCCTTTTCAGCGAAGACGGCAACGGTACCATCTGGCGAGTGAGCTATCGCAGATGATCTAGTTGCCGATGCGAATCGGCGGAAGTTGCCCCGTCGTCCAGTAAATCGCCGAAAGAGCCACGGTTTTGGCCTCGCAAAATCCCGCGGGATTACCTATGACTCGTTCATGGAAACCCCAACTCTATCCACAAATTGCGCTCACTGTTCCCTTAGTCGGTTTGCTTTGCTTTTCGTTTCACTCGTGTTCGCCGGCTTTGGACTCTTGTCAAAAGCGCAAGCGGTCAGTCCGCCGCCGGACGGCGGCTATCCCGGAGGGAACACCGCGGAGGGGAACAATGCGCTATTGAACCTGACTGGCGGAACTAACAACACAGCCGTGGGATTTAACACCCTCTTAAGCGACACGACGGGCGGCGGCAACACGGCGGTTGGTGCTAGTGCCCTTTTTAGCAACACCACCGGCAGCAACAACACAGCCTATGGCCAGGGCGCACTCCGGAATAATCTGACCGGCGGGTCCAGCGCCGCAACCGGTTTTCAAGCGCTCTATAGTAACAGTACCGGCAACTCCAACACGGCCGCCGGTTTTCAAGCCCTTTATCGCAACACCAGGGGCAGCGCGAACACAGCCAACGGTTTTCAAGCCCTCTATTTCAACACACTCGGCGGCGGCAACACCGCTAACGGTTACGGTGCACTCGGCTTGAACACGATCGGCAACCTCAATACGGCGAATGGTGTTAATGCGCTCTTTAACAACACCACCGGCCATTTCAACACAGCCAACGGTGTCGATGCACTCTTTAGGAACACCACCGGCACCTCCAACACGGCCACTGGTGAAGGTGCGCTCTCTACCAACTCCGCCGGCGACGAAAATACCGCCAACGGTGTAAATGCGCTCTTTAGCAGCATCACCGGCAACTCCAACACGGCCAACGGTACCGGCGCGCTCTTTAGCAACACCACCGGTTCTGGCAACACGGCCAGTGGTACTGGTGCGTTCTTTAAAAGCACCACTGGCAGCAACAATACCGGCTTGGGCTTTAATGCCGGCGTTAACATCGAGACGGCCAACAACGTTATTTGTATCGGGCACCCCGGTCGGGACGTGAGCAACAGCTGCTTTATCGGCCACATTCGCGGAGTGACAACAGCAAATCCCGATGCCATACCCGTAATCATCGACTCCGCCGGCCAACTTGGCACGGCCAGCTCGTCGCGCCGGTTTAAGCACAAGATTAAGCCGATGGACGACGCCAGCGAAGCCATCCTCGCCCTCAAGCCGGTGACATTTCACTACAAGAGCGACAAGACAGAGACACCGCAATTTGGCTTGATCGCCGAGGATGTAGCCGACGTGAACCCGGACCTGGTAGTGCGCGATGAAAACGGTGAGCTCTACAGTGTGCGCTACGAGGCGGTAAACGCGATGTTGCTCAACGAATTTCTCAAAGAGCACTGCACGGTGGAAGAGCTGAAGAAAGAAGTCGCGGCGCTCACTGCGACTGTTAAAGAGCAGGCTGAGCAAGTCCAGAAGGTGAGCGCGCAGCTTGACGTGGGCAAGCCCGCGCCGCAAATGGTCAGCCGCAGTCGGTAAAAGGTACATCGGCAATACAAATCTGCCCGCTGGATTAGCCGCAGCGTCAGATCCCGTCAACGCAGACGCTCCTGCTTCGCACGAAGAAACGACGAGGTCGATATTATGACAAACAATTAAGCCGAGCAAAAGAGCGTTGCTGCTGGCTGTGTTGCGCATAATCTGCTGTAACGCAGCATGAAGATTGGCTTTGCTCAGATTAATCCGACCGTCGGGGATTTGAGGGGCAACTGCGAATTGATTATTGGCGCTTATGAACGACTCGCTGCCGCGGGCGCGGAATTGGTTCTGACACCGGAGCTGGCCATCACAGGATATCCGCCACAGGATCTCGTTTTTAAATCGCGCTTCGTCCCGGAGAATCTTGCTCTTCTCGAAAAACTTCACTCTTGCGTGGGAGAGGCAGCGTTACTCGTTGGTTTTGTTGATCGCAATGAGGGGCGCGGCAAACCGTTTCACAATGCCGCCGCTCTGCTCGAGCGCGGCAAACCGATCCGCAAAGCGCATAAGTCGCTCTTACCAACTTATGATGTTTTCGATGAGGACCGTTATTTCGAACCGGCCAACCGTGTCGAGCCGTTCGACGTACGGGCCAAGAAAATCGGCGTGACTATTTGCGAGGATATTTGGACGGAACATTATCTGCCGCGGCCATTTTACGATGTCGAACCAGTGCGCAGCTTGGTGGAGCAAGGCGCCGAGGTCATCGTCAATTTGAGCTCGTCACCGTTTACCTTGCACAAGCCAGCAATCCGCTACGAGATGGTAGCCTCGCTGGCGCGAACTTATCAACGACCAATTTGTTACTGCAATGTCGTAGGCGGCAACGATCAACTTGTGTTCGATGGCAATTCCATCGCCGTGAATCCGGCGGGCAAGTTGATCGCACAGCTGGCCGCATTTCGCGAAGACGAGAAAGTCGTCCATACCGAATCGACTTCCGCAATCGATTTCCACGAAGGCAAGACGGCGGAGGTCCTTTTCGCCGCCCTTTCGCTGGGGGTTCGCGATTATTTCCGCAAATGTAATTTTCGTTCTGCGGTGATCGGCCTGAGCGGCGGAGTCGATTCCGCGGTCACTGCCGTCATCGCGGTGGATGCGCTGGGAGCGGAGAATGTGACCGGCGTCTCTATGCCCAGCCCCTACTCATCACGCGGCAGCATCGACGACGCTCGCGCGCTCGCCCGCAGTCTCGGGATCAAATTTCTCGAGATTCCGATTACCGACGCGTTCAGAGATTTCAAAGCACAGTTCAAAGAAGTTTTTAAGGGACTGCCCGAGAACGAGACTGAGGAAAATATGCAGCCGCGTTTGCGCGCGATGACGCTGATGGCGCTCTCGAACAAGTTCGGGCACCTGTTGCTGACCACTGGAAATAAGAGCGAGCTGGCCGTCGGCTATTGCACCCTCTACGGCGATATGGCGGGCGGGTTAGCCGTGATCAGCGATGTGCCGAAGACCATGGTTTACGAGCTAGCGCGCTGGATCAATTCCGATTATGCGGTGCAGAGTGGTCGCGAAAGCGAAATCATTCCAAGATCGACAATTGAAAAGCCGCCCAGTGCAGAGTTGAAACCAAATCAAAAAGACCAGGACTTTCTTCCGCCATACGAAATTCTCGACGAAATCCTGCGGCTTTATGTCGAAGAAAACCTGAGCGCGCGCGACATCATTGCGCACGGATTAGATGAGAAAACGGTACGCTGGGTGCAGCGGCGGATTGATCTCAACGAATACAAACGCGAGCAAGCCGCGCCGGGATTAAAAGTAACCAGCCGCGCTTTCGGGATCGGCCGTCGCATGCCTATTGCGCAAAAGTATGTTGATTAAAGGTAGGGACGCCGCGCTGCGGCGTCCGGACAGCGCAGCGCGCTATCCCTACCACGTCCGCCACTCCAACGAAATGCACCGTGCAGGAATCGAACCTGCAACCCAGTGATTAAGAGTCACTTGC
>QHNF01000132.1 GCA_003218345.1 Verrucomicrobiota bacterium
TGCGCAGCGCTTTCGTGCGCGAATAACGATGCGGTTGAAATATGGCCAACACTCGTTTGCGGCCAGTCGCCCTCGCAGTTTTCACCGTGGCGCGAATTTCGGTAGGGTGATGGGCATAATCGTCAACGAGCAAAAAACGATCGCTCTCATATTTGATTTCAAATCGGCGGCGCGCGTGCTCAAATTTGCGAAGAGATGCGGCAATTTTTTCGAATGGAATCCCCAGCTCGGTGGCCACTGCAATTACACCGAGGGCATTGTGGACAATGTGCCGGCCTGGAGCATTGAGCGCCGCTTCGCCCAGTTTTCGCCCCCGACAATAAACCCAAAAATTTGAGCTAAAGGCATGCAAGTCTACTTCGGCGCCGCGATAATCAGCTGTCTCGTTGAATCCGAACGAGATCGCGTTTTTCCGGCTTACGCATAACCGAGCCGTATTGGCGTCATCGGCATTGTAAAAAACCGTGCCGCTGGTCTGCTCGATGACCTGTGCAAAGACCTTTTCGATTGCAGCAAGATCGACATAAAAATCGAGTTGCTCTTCCTCCGGAGTGCTCGGGATGAAAGCAGCGCAAGGTCCCATCGCTTTCATCTCCTTCGGCGACGAAATATTCGCCGCGCGGATCCCAGTGGGCGTTTATTCCGAGAATCGGAATCTCGGCGCCAACGTAATGAGATGGATGCGCACCGCCTTCGCGCAAAACATGCGCCGTCATTGCAGAGGTTGTCGTCTTGCCGTGCATTCCGGCGATGACGATGCCGCGTTTACTGCGCATAATTGCAGCCAAGGCTTCCGCGCGACGCACGACAGGTTTTCCCGAATCGCGCGCACTCACAAGAACTGGATTGTCGCTCCTGATCGCGGAGGAGAAAACAACAAGGTCGGCAGCGGCATGCTCCGGGCGATGCTGCTCATAAAAATGCAGACCGATCCGCTGTAATCGGTCCGTCTCCACCGTACTGACCTTGTCAGAACCGCTGACCGCGTGGCCGAGCTCAATCAAGAGCGCGGCGATACCACTCATGCCGCTTCCCGCGACACCGACAAGATGAATCCGATGATGCTCGCGCGTCAGAAATCCGGGCAGATCAAGCAGTAGGGCGCGATCATATTCTGCCGAGCTTGTCGCGGGCGCGGCGCATTCTTCAGAGACGGGCTTCATGAGTCGTATATTTTTCCATGGTCGTGACTACGCGCCCTGCCGCATCTTTCGGCGCCAGACACGAAGAATTCGCCGCCATTTGTTGAATCCGCTCGGGATCTTGGATTAACTCCCGGATCTTGCGCGCGAGCAATTCGCCGGAAACCTCTGACTCCTTGAGGAGAATCGCTGCCTGAGCGCGAGCATAGATTTCCGCGTTGCGCGTTTGATGATCGTCCGTGGCATAGGGAAATGGAATCAAGATGCCGGGCAATGAAAAAGCAGCGAACTCAGCGAGACTGGCCGCACCAGCTCGCGCAACGAGGAGATCAGCAGCGCTGTAAACTTCCTCCATTCGATGGTGAAAAGCAGCGACGTAAGCAGGGACATTTTCGCGGCGATAATTATCTGCAACCAGACGCTCATCGCGCCCGCCGGAAAGGTGAATCACCTGTAGCGGAACACCATTCAAAAATGGCAGCGATTTGATCATCGCCTGGTTAATTCCGCTGGCGCCTTGGCTGCCCCCCATCACGAGCAACGTGGTGAGATCCTCACGCAGTCCGAGCTTTTGGCGCGCTGCCTGCCGATCCAAATGTACGAGCTCAGTACGGACTGGTGTGCCCGTAACTTCCGTATGCGCTTTGGGGAAAAAGGGCGCACATTCTTTAAAGCCGAGCATGACCGCGCGCACCATCCGCGCAGTCAATCGGTTCGCCTTTCCAGGAACGGCATTCGATTCGTGAATAAAGGTGGCAATGCCGCGTATCCGCCCGGCCAACACGGGCGCAGTGGAAGTGAACCCGCCCATGCCGAGGACCACCTGGGGTTTGAAGTTACGATAGATAGCCCGGCAAATCGACAGGCTCTCATAAAAGCGGCGAAGGAAACCAAAGAACGCTGGTGAAAATGGTGAAGGCAAGCCCACCGTGGGCAATTAGCCCCACGGTGGGCAATTTTTCGATTCGGAAATTTCCGCGACCCGAAAGCGCCAAAGCATCAATGTCTTTTTCGGAAATTAGCAGCATCACTTCGTGGCCGCGATCGCGCAGCACTTCCGCCACGGCGATGCCGGGAAAAAGATGTCCGCCAGTTCCTCCACATGCGATTACTGCATTCATAAAAGTTGGTTTTTGATCTTTGTTCCCCACATGAAACTCGTGGAGCTTATGGGATTCATCAGTCGCATCTAAATCCGCGGTGTCATCCGAAGGTGCATAGTAACGCGTTTTTTATGCGGCAACTCCAGGACGCCCTGCCGATAAATGTTCAGCAGCAAGCCGATCCCAAACATGCACGCGACCAAGTTCGAACCTCCGTAACTGATAAAGGGCAGCGGCAGCCCTTTATTTGGCAGAAGGGACGTGGTCACGCCGATGTTTACTGCGGCTTGCAAGGCCAGGAGCAGGCCAGGAGCGTAACGACCCCGCAGCCCAGCAGCAGGCCGAAACGATCCTTGGCGTGCAGCGCGATCACGATGCCACAAACAATTATCACCACGAATAAGAAGACCACGAGCAGACTGAACCGCAGACCAAGCTCTTCACCAATAATCGGAAAAATGAAATCGGTGTGCGCGTAAGGCAGATAAAGCATCTTATGACGGCCGTTGCCCAGACCGCGCCCTTCTATTCCGCCGCTGCCCCAGGCGATCAACGCCTGCATCTGCTGCAAGCCAGCATCTTCCTTGAAATTTTGCGGATGAAGAAAAGCGGAGAGCCGTCCCATTCGTTCAGAGATTCGAGTCGCAACGATCAGAAGAGCGCCCAGGCCGGCGAACGAGACAATACCGAGCCAGATAGAATTCGCTCCGGCAGCGAACATCAAAACAAATGTCGTGGTTCCAAGTAAAGCCGTCGTGCCAAGATCGACTTCGCCCAGAATAAGTCCCGCCAACAGACTGACGATTGCAAGCGGAAGAATAAAGCCAAACAGCACGTTGCTGCCCGCTTTTTCGTGTCGCGCAAACCAGGCAGCGAGAAAAAAGATTGCAGCTAGCTTCGCCAGCTCCGAAGGCTGGAAGGTAACGGGTCCTAGGCCAATCCAGCGGCGCGACCCGTTCAGGCGCATCCCGATGTGCGGAACATAACAAAGCGCGAGAGCCACGATCGCGAGCACAAACCAAAGCCACCATGTCCGCTGCCAAAAGTGATAGTCGATCACCGCGACCGAGACGCAGATCACAAGACCAATCCCGAACCAAATCGCCTGCCGTTTAATGAAAAAATAGACGTCTCCATGACTGTCGCGCGCAAACGCACTCGTGCTAAAAAGCATCACAATCCCGATCACGAGCAGTCCAAGCACGGCAAGGAAAAGGATATAGGCGCTCTTACGATACATGGTTAGATCATCTGCGGATTGGGGAGCGCAGGCCGCGGGCCTGCAGTGCTCGGCTGCCAGCCGAGCACACGGTTGGTGGCAAACAGACGACGAGCCCATGCGACGCTGAGGATCGTCGGCAAGCTGCCGACGATTGCAGGCTGGCAGCCTGCGCTCCCCGGAATCTTCGAGCACGCTCAACGTGAGATGTCATTAGTTCGTTTTCTTCGCTTTTGTTTTTGTTGCCTTAGCTGGGACTAAAAGCTTCTGGCCAACCTGCAATTTGCGCGGGTCCTCGATGTGGTTCAGCGCGATCAAGGCGTCGTAAGGAACCTTAAGTTTTTTTGCGATCGTCACTGGATTATCACCTTTAGTTACCGCGTACACTTTTCCAGAAGATAGAGGCGATTTCGCGAGTTCGTCCTTCGGAGACAAACGTGAAGGTTTCGCGTCGTCGCGCGGCGCGTTCTCTTTTTGCCCCGTTGCGGCTCGTGGCTTGGCGACGTCTACGTGGATTGCTGGTTCCACCGTACCAGTCTGCTTGTTTTCTGTATTTGCCGAGGCTGCCGGTACAAATGAGCTCTCTCGCGTCTTGATCGCATTGAACGCAATAATTCCCGACACGGCAACCACGTGAAGAAGCAAAACAATCACCAACGCCCGCGACAACTTCATGTTTGGCTCCGGCATCTCTTCGAAATCCATTCCCGCAGACGCAGCCGCGGAGCGGCGCGCGGTCGCGGCCCAGAGTTTTTTGTGTCTAAAGAGCTGCGGGATTTTCATCGCTTGGTTTGAGGCAGCGCCGCGCCCGCATCGCTGCGCGAAGCTGCTGCGGGCAGGGCTTGCACCAGCGCGCGAAATTGATCGCCTCGATCGGCGTAGCTTTTGAACATGTCGAAGGATGATGTGCCCGGGGAAAAAAGGACCACTTCCCCTGGTCTTGCACGGGCATGCGCGCGCTCGACTGCATCCGCGAGCGAGTTCGCGATTTCGGATTTAACCGCGCCGTTCCAGGAGCGCCTAATACTCTCAGCCATCTCGCCGATCAAAATCGTCGATCTGACCTTCTCCTCCACGAGAGGTCGCAGCGGATCAAAGGTAAAACCTTTGTCTTTGCCGCCGGCGATAAGGATAACTGGTTTGCTTTGCGCACGCAGCGCTTTATCCACTGCGTCAAGGTTGGTCGCCTTGGAATCATTCACATATCCGACGCCGCCGACTTCGCGCACAAATTCGCAGCGATGCGGACGCGGCTCATAAGCGCAGAGCGGCGGCACCATCTCTCTAAACGACAATCCGCGAGCCATGCCCGCGGCAAGCGTCGCCATCAAATTCTCGATGTTATGCGAGCCACGCAGTCTGGCTGCCGGCAACCGCAGAACCAGTTCATTGTGGTAAAGGATCGCGCCGTCCGAGACTCGGAAGTCCGCCTGATTGGTATAAGCGCTAAAGGTAATCTGGCGGGCGCGAATCCCGGGTACTTTCTCGATCGCATTCACCACTGCCACGTCGGCAACGGTTTGATTTTCGAAGATGCGCAGCTTAGCCGCGCGATAATCAGCCACGGAGCGATAACGATCGAGATGGTCGGGAGCGAAGTTGAGCCAGAGACTGATGGACGGGTGAAAGCTGCGGATACGTTCAAGCTGAAACGAGCTCACTTCAACCGTAAGCACGTCGAATGGCTTCTTCTCGCGCGCCACTTCGGAAAGCGGTTTGCCAATATTTCCGCAAGCGATTGTTCGCTGACCGCAAGCATTCACCATCTGAGCGAGCGATTCGGTCGTTGTTGTCTTGCCGTTCGTGCCGGTAACAGCGATGACCGGAATTTCGCAGAATTGCCAACCTAGCTCGAGCTCCCCGATCATGTCGATCCCGCGCGAGGAAAAATTGCGCGCCAGTTGAGAAGCGGGATCGATGCCTGGACTTAAGACAGCCATTTGATAAGGAGACAAATCTTTATCCGCTGCCGCTCCGCAGATCACGCGCACACCTTGTGCCCGCAGATTGTCAACCGTCGATCTGAGTAAATTGTTTTCCTTGGCGCTATCGAGCACGGTGACCTGTGCGCCCTCCGACCTGAGCAGGAGCGCCGCAGCGCTTCCGCTCAAGCCTGCGCCAAGAACGGCGATATTCTGATTTTTATAGCGCAAGTTTTTTACCTCAGTTTCAGTGTCGCCAAACCAAGCAACGCGAAGATGATTGAAAGAATCCAAAACCGAACGATGACCGTGTTTTCCTTCCAGCCGGTCAACTCGAAATGATGATGAAGCGGAGACATGACGAGGATCCGTCTGCCTGTCAGTTTGAAACTGATCACCTGCAAGATCACTGAGACGGCTTCGATTACGAAAACGCCACCCACGACAGTCAAAAGCAGCTCCTGCTTACAACAGATCGCGACCACGCCGATCATGCCGCCGATGGCCAGCGATCCGGTATCGCCCATGAAAACTTTGGCTGGATGACAGTTAAACCAGAGAAAACCAAGACCCGCCCCAATCAGTGCCGAGCAAACAACCGTCAGCTCTCCAGCAAAAGAATAAAACGGGACCTGCAAGTATTCCGCAATCCGGAAATTGCCAGCCGCATAAGAGAGCAACGCGTATGCAAACGCCACTGTAATGCTGCAACCGATCGCCAAGCCATCCAGTCCGTCGGTGAGGTTGACGGCATTCGAGGCACCCACAATGACCAGAGCAAAAAACACGAAGGTAAACCAGTCCATGTTCGTGATGACCGGCGCCTTAACGAACGGGACGTAAAGCGAACGCGCCTGCACTTCCAGCAACGGACTCGCGAGAAAAACGCTCGTGACAATTGCCGCCAAGGCGATTTGAAAAACGAGTTTGATCCGGCCGCTGATGCCTTCGGACTTCTTCTTCGTGACCTTAAGGTAATCATCGGCGAAGCCGAGCGCACCGAGATAAACCATGCTGAACAAGGCGAGCCAAACAAAACGATTGTCCGGTCGGGCCCAGATGAAGCTCGATACAAAGACTGCTCCGATGACGAGCACGCCACCCATAGTTGGCGTGCCCTGTTTACCGCCATGTAGCTCGGCAAGGCGATGAACTTCTGCTGCTCCGCGAATGGGCTGTCCCAGCTTCAGTGCGGTCAGTTTTTGAATAATGAAATTTCCACAAGCCAACGTGACCAGGAACGCAGTAACAGCCGCGGCAATAGCGCGAAATGTGACATAAAGGAAAACATTGAACCCAATGAACTGATCGCTCAGGCGATGAAGGTAGTACATCATGGGAACGTGACGACTGACCCGTCTTCGCCAGGCTTCGGCGTGGCAAGCGAATAACGATGTTCAAAAGCCTCGATGACTTGCTCGGTACGGGCGGACCGGCTGCCTTTGACGAGAATGAGATCACCCGGCTCAGCAATTTCGCTTAACAATTCCGCAGCTTCTCTTGTCGATCTTACGGCCGCAGTTTTTTCCAAACCGCCAGCACGCGCTCCCCGTGCGATAACTTCCGCCATATCGCCGATGGTAATGAGTTGATCGATCCTGAATGTCGCGGCGGTTTCGCCGACGTCCCGATGGGCGAGCTCAGACGCGGAACCAAGTTCCCTCATTTCTCCAAGCACGGCGATGCGTTTTCCATCCGCGTCCAGTTCCACTAGTGTGCGCAATGCCGCTTTCATGGAATCGGGATTCGCGTTGTAACTGTCGTCGATGAACCGCACGCCATGAATCTC
>QHNF01000473.1:0-453 GCA_003218345.1 Verrucomicrobiota bacterium
CCATGGGCGCTACGGCAGCCCAGACGATCTTCGGCCCATCATTCCGGGTTACGCGCGAGCGCGGCAAAGTGTTGTCGTCCAAACTTGCGCCGAGGGTGCTCGCTACTGTTCATCCATCGTCTCTGCTTAGGCAGACGGACGAAGCATCGCGCGAGCGCGAATACAAACACTTCGTCACCGATCTTCGCGCTGCATTACGCGCAGCTGGCGAAGAATAAAACGAGCATACGTCGCCTTCATCACTCGACCCCCATTGCGTCGCGCGCTTTGTATTCTGCCACGAACGCCTTACGAAAACGATCGAACGTTCCGCGCTCTATTTCAGTGCGCGCACGATTCATTAAATTCAAATAAAAATGCAAATTGTGGAGCGTGATCAAACGAAGCCCGAGAATTTCTTCCGCCTTGATGAGGTGACGAACGTAACCGCGCGAAAATTCGCTGCAGGCATGG
>QHNF01000473.1:479-1801 GCA_003218345.1 Verrucomicrobiota bacterium
AGGCATGGCAGACGCAGTTTTTTTCAATTGGTCGCTTGTCCCGCGCGAATTCCGCGTTTTTTAAATTGAGCGTGCCTGTTGCTGTAAACGCCGTTCCGTTGCGCGCCAGTCGTGTGGGTAGCACGCAATCGAACATGTCCATCCCGCGCGCAATCATCTCCAGCAGTTGCGGCGGCGTGCCCAGCCCCATCGCGTAACGTGGTTTGTCCTCGGGCAGAAATGGCTCAGCCGATTCTACGGCTCGCATCATTTCCTCTTCTGGCTCGCCCACGCTCACTCCGCCAATCGCGTAACCATCGAAATCAAGATCCACAATTGCCTGCGCACTCGCTTTGCGCAGATCATCAAACGTTGCGCCTTGCACGATGCCGAAAAGCAAAGAGTTTGTAGTTGATGGCTGATAGTTGATAGACTCTGTCGTTTGACGGTGGATGTTCGGCGTCGGGCGTTCGGGGTTTTCTTCTTTCGATTGTTTGCAACGCTTCGCCCAGCGCGTCGTCATCTCCGCGCTTTGCGCTGCGTAATCGTATTCGCACGGATATGGAACGCATTCATCGAGCGCCATCGCGATATCGCTTCCGAGTGCCGCCTGAGTTTCCATGGCAATCTCCGGAGAAATGAACGCTCGCGCCCCATCGATGTGATTTTGAAATTCGACGCCTTCCTCCGTGATCTTGCGCAGCTTCGCGAGCGAAAAAATCTGAAAACCGCCACTGTCGGTCAGAATCGGCCCATCCCAACTCATGAAGTTGTGCAGGCTACCAAAATGTTTAATCACATCGAGTCCCGGCCTAACGAATAAGTGATACGTATTTCCGAGAACGATTTGCGCATTTAAATCGTGCAGCTCTCGCGGGCTGACGCCCTTCACCGACCCTTGCGTTCCCACCGCCATGAACGCCGGCGTATCGATCGTGCCGTGCGCAGTCATTAGACGTCCGCGCCGCGCTTTCGACTCCTTGTCTTGTGCTAAAAGCGCGAACATTGCGCCTCATCCTGAGCGAAACCGAAGGATCCCGCAAATTACCGAGGCGCGCGCTGAAGCGTGAGGTCCCTCGCTCCGCTCGGGATGATCCCATGAAGCGCGCAAAATATTCTTTGCAGATCGCAATCTTCCCTCTATATTCGCGGCTTACCGCATCAGGCGCGTGAGAGAGTTTGTTGCGCGGCCTGGGGCGGGTTTTTTGTCGCCCGGGGATGAAGTTTTCGGCGGCGCTGTATTTTTAAGATTTGGAAAATGCCTACAATTAATCAATTGATTCGCAAAGGACGCCGGAAAGTGTCGATGAAATCGAAATCGCCGGCACTAGCCGACTGTCCTC
>QHNF01000133.1:0-6871 GCA_003218345.1 Verrucomicrobiota bacterium
AATGTGGACGTTCGTTCCCGGCCACCACTGGTTTCTTCGCCGCGTCCCATCAAAAGATAACGCCCTAAATCGAGCGTGGCAGCATGCATCCTCAATGCTTCGCGGGAAACCAGCCGTGAACGCAATTTGGTTAGTTGTCCTTCGGCTTCGCCCCCGAAGTGGCGGAACAGATACTCGGTGATAACAAGCTGAAGGACGGCGTCACCCAAAAACTCCAAACGCTGATAATCAAAATGATAACGTTGCGTCTCATGGCCGAGGCTGGGATGCGTGAGTGCTTCAGCCAACAAAAGCGAATTGCGGAATTTGTAACCGATGCGTTCCTCGAGCGGTGTCACGTCACGTCTCTGTCATTCTGAGCGAAGTCGAAGAATCTCTCAACTCAGTATAACGACTACAGCTTGCCACTGAGCCTCGGAAGTTTTTTCGTCCTATGCAAATCGGGGTCTGTTCGAATCGCTCTACCTTATCGTTTTTGATAAACCTCAAGCGAGGTGACCACATCCAACGCCCGCTGCAGCACTGGATCGTGCGCCGGCGGCTTTTCGGGCGCGCGACCGCGGCGTTGCTGCGCCGCCTCCGCTGCTTCAACTTCGGGATTTGTCCCAGCCAACAGTGCCGCTTCATTCATGTGCGGCCGACCCGCTTCGTAAACAAAAGGGCCCATTCCTTTTTCGCCGCTCAATTGAAAAATCTGCCGCTTGTCCGCCATCGACATCTCGACAGGCAAGTCTGGCTTTATCCCGTCCGGAAATAATGAACGACCTTCGGGCGAAATCATTTCTGCCACGGCAACACGCAGAATTTTGCCGCCCGGCAATGCTAAATCGGAGTATTCGGCTGCGCGACCGCCAGTCGATTGTCCGATGATCAGGGCCTTGTCGTAAAACCGCAGCGCGGCGGCGATTGCTTCGGCTGCGCCGGCCGTATCGCCATCGGCAAGGACCATGACCAGGCCGCGAAATGCCGGATCGCGATCAGAGGTAAACACGCGATCCTGCCGTCCCGCTGGTTTGCGCAAATTAAAAAGCGTTTTCCCCTTCGGAGAAAATCGCTTCGCAAATTCCGCGGCCAGGGCTAAATCACTCGTTGCCGGGCTGGAACGAAGATCCACAACGAGCGCGTCCACCTTTTTCCCGGCGAAATTGCTGAGACTCTTGTCTAACGCCTGAAGATTAGCGCCGTTCAATGACCCGAGACGCAGGTATCCGATGTGACCTCCGATAATCTCGCTGTAAAAGGGACTTGGCGGTTCAGCCGGCGCGCTCGCCTTACCGGGCAAAAGCATCACGCCACGTGGCTGCCGCACCATTAGACCCTCAACTGTCGCCCGATTTAATTCTGTGTCGGTGATAGCATCAGGATTTGTGAAATTACTTTTCAGTAGAGTGATGACCGCTTGTAGATCCGCTGAGCCTAACGAATTGACCAGGTCTTCTGTGGTGGGAGAGGCCGATGGCGAAGGCGATGAGAGCACGGATGGTCTTACCGACGCGGTCGGCTTGCCTGGCGAGATTGGTGTTAGCGCGGGCGTTTGCGCCAGCGCACTCATGGCCAGGAAGAGACCAATCAAGACCCACAACGTGAACTGATACATTCGAGACTAGATGCCGATCTTATAACGCATTTTACAATTGCGAGAAAATTCGAAATCCGAATATCGAAATCCGAAACAATGGAAAGCAAAAACACTGAAATGATCGAAAATTTGACGATTTAATGCTTAACGCTCAGCGATTCAACGCGGCGAAGCCATTCTGATTTGATTCGAGATTCGGATTTCGGATTTCTCTCAGTTGGTTGCACCCAGCGCAATGTCGCGCCGATAATGGCAGTTCTCGAAGTGAATGCGGGAGACGGCCTCGTATGCGCGTGCACGCGCGGCTTTGCGGGTTGACCCGAGTGCGGTCACCGCGAGAACGCGGCCACCCGCAGTCGTAATTTCGCTGTTGGCGCGGTTCGTTCCGGCATGGAAAATTTGCACGCTCTCAAGTTTGGCTGCCTCATGAAGCCCGGAAATGTTTTTTCCGATTTGGTATTTCCCGGGGTAACCGCCCGAGGCAAGCACAATCGTGACCGCCGCTCGCTGGTCCCACTCGATTGTCGAGTCCTGGATATGTCCGTTGAGTGTCGCATCCAGTAACGGCAACAAATCGGATTTCATCCGCGGCAAAAGCGCCTGCGTCTCCGGATCGCCGAAACGGCAATTAAACTCCAGCACACGCGGGCCATCGTTGGTAATTATCAATCCTGGATAAAGAAGTCCGCGAAAGTTGATTCCCTCATGTAGGAAACCGCGCAGCAGTGGCTGCATAATTTCCGCTTCGAATTGCAATTGCAATTTGCTATTCCAATTGTTGGCAGGGCTGCAGGCGCCCATCCCGCCTGTGTTCGGGCCCTGGTCGCCGTCGAAGGCGCGCTTATGATCGCGCGCCGATTCCAGTAGACGATAATTACTTCCGTCTACCAATGCATGCAGCGAACATTCCGTCCCGCGCAAAAATTCCTCGATTACAATCCGCCGGCCTGCCTCGCCGAACCGGCGCTGATTCATCATCTCATTGATAGTCGATCTTGCGGTGGCAGCGTCAGGGGCAATAGTTACCCCTTTACCGAGCGCAAGGCCGTCCGCTTTGATCACAACGGGAAACTTCAGTCGCTTGCAGTAACCAAGCGCTTCGCGGCTATCGGAGAACGTCCGCGCTTCGGCTGTAGGGATTTTCTGGGCGCTCATCAATTCTTTCGCGAAAATCTTGGATGCCTCAATGCGGGCCGCCGACTTGCTCGGACCAAACGCACGCAATTTCTCAGCAGTGAAAAGATCGACAATCCCTGCGGCAAGCGGATCGTCCGGACCGACGACCGTCAGATCGACACGATTACCTTTGGCGAAACGAACGAGCGCCTCCAAGTCACTGGAGGAAATCGCGACATTCTCGGCAATTTCGGCGGTACCGGCGTTTCCCGGCGCGCAAAATATCCGCTCCGCATGCGGAGATTGCGCCAGTTTCCATGCAAGCGCGTGTTCACGGCCGCCGCTGCCAATGACCAGAATTTTCATAGATCAAAGTACCGTAACCGTCTCGGTTGCGCCGCGAATTCGCAAGCCAGAGCCTCGCGTTACCTTAGTGGTTGCGATTCAGCGGGCAAGATCGGCAACTCCAATTTCTCGGTGTGCCGAATGACAGTGAGCCTGGCGCTGACGCCAATCTGATCGCCGACCAAAACTTTATGCAAATGGTGCACGCTCCCAATGGGCTGATCATTGAACGCGACGACCAGATCGCCCTCGCGTAATCCAGCGCGTTCGGCGGGACTGTTCTTCTCGACTGAAACGACGAGGACAGCCGTCCGAAGAGGCAAACCATAAAACCGCACGACGCGCGGATGAATCGGCACATTCTGACCCGCCACACCGATATAGCTACGCCGGATTCTGCCATCGCGGATTAACCATCCGGCGACAAGCTTGGCGGTATTGCTAGCGATGGCGAAGCAAATGCCTTGCGCGGGCCGAATCATCGCCGTGTTAACGCCTACGACTTCGCCAGCTGAATTGACCAGTGGTCCGCCGGAGTTGCCAGGATTTAGCGCGGCGTCCGTTTGAATAATGTTGTCAATCAAACGACCCGACTGCGCATGCATCGAGCGGCCGAGCGCGCTGATCACGCCTGCAGTGACGCTGGCTTGGAACCCGAGCGGATTTCCAATCGCGATCACCAGTTGGCCGACGCGCAGATTTTCGGAGTCCGCCAGGCGCACATGCGCGAGCTGCGGCGCGTCGATTCGAATCACCGCGAGATCGGTGTCTGGATCATCGCCTGTCAATTGCGCCGGATAGTCGCGTCCATCTTGTAAGTTCACAGTGATGGAATTCGCCTCATGAACAACGTGGCTGTTGGTCAGGATGAACCCATCCGGCGTGATAATAAAACCTGAGCCATTTCCGCTGATTTCGCGCGCGCCGCGCGGGACGTTGAAGCGTTGTTTGATGTCGATGTTGACAACGGCTGGGGCGACGCGCGCGACTGCACTCACCACGGTGCGCGAATACTCATCGAGCAGGGCGGAATCGTCCTGCGCCCCGAAAGCTTTCTGCGCTTTGGCCTCCTCGCACGGCTGCTGTGCGTCACCGGTAGAGACGCCGCGCTGCGGCGTGCGGTCGGCGCAGCGCGCCGAACCTACCCCCCGGTTCAACAGAAAATCCGGCGATGCAGCGTTTTCCTTCGGAAGAGATGTGATTGTCATAATGTTAAATTTCAAGTCAGGCAAACCGACAGTCAACTACACATGTCTGTTGCCTATACAGGCCTTCTTGAACGTTAGTATCCGCTTGCCCCTCAAAGGAAGTTGTTTTACGCAGAAGCATGCGGAAAACTGCTTCCACGGCTTCAGTGATGGATGCGCAATGCCCGTCCCGGCTTGTGCTCGATCGGATTGCGGACAAATGGACCGCGCTCATCATTCAGATTTTGGCGAGGGGAACGATGCGTTACGCCACCCTCCAGCGCGAGATCGGTGGAATCTCGCAGAAGATGCTGACGCAAACGTTGCGCAGTCTGGAACGCGACGGTCTCGTGAAGCGCACGGTCCATCCGGTCGTGCCTCCAAAAGTGGAATATTCACTCACGAAATTGGGTCGGACTTTGATTGAACCGTTGCACGCGCTTTGTCGCTGGTCGGAAAAACATTTGCCCGAGCTGCAAGCGAACCGCGCGCGGGCGAAACAGGCTGTCCCACAAGGATAGGGACATCGCGCTGCGATGTGTCGCCGCGGCGACCGCAGCGCGCCGTCTGACCTCATGCAAACCAGTCGCACCAGAAGAGAAGATCAAGATCATCGGCAAATCCCACCAGGAAATAGAGAAGCGAAAAGCCATATCGCGCCGGCCAATTTCTGGCAGGGCCACCTAGCTCGGTCGCACATGCCTTGAGTTCCTCTTTGAAAAACTGCGCCAACGAGGAGCGCACCTTGTCAGTGAGCCGGATTTTTTTATTTTGCCCGTTGCTGACATGATCGGCCTGCGATCGGACGCCCAGCTTGTCTGGATCGGAACCCAGGAACCGCAGGATCGAGCGCCGCAGTTCAACGGGGTTTCGTTCGAGGTCGTCAAAGAAGAAAATATGAAAAAGATCCGCGCGGACATGGCGTTTCCAACGCGCGACAATTTTACTTGGATATGACCGCAGGAGCACCCCCGGGTTCAGCAGATTCCGGATCACTTCATCAACATCCGTTCCGTCAAACCCGCTGATATTCTGAAGACGTATGCCCATCGATAACTGCGACCATGCTCTCTCAACGGGATCACGAGCCAGAAAGATCACTTTCAGATTTGGGAAATGACTGACGACGCGCTCAATGAGTTCATCATTCAACATCGAATAGGCTGGCGTAATGTCGCCAGACAGAAGCGATCCCTTAGGCTCGAACAACTGCGCATAGTTGTCCAAGTCGATGTAAGATCGGCCACTGAGCTTCCTCACCCGTTCCAGAAAACAAACGTCGCGTGCGTCCCGGGGGCGGGGTGGATCGGCGCGAGTTCTCGCCAGCAGATCGAAGTAATGCAGTTCCTTTACAGGCGGCATCCAAAAATCAGGATGGCAGGCGAGCTGGCCATAAAGCCACGAGGTTCCGCCTTTCTGAGATCCAACACATAAGAAATCGGGCCGCGCATCGCCTGTAGAAGAGTACTTTTCTTCCTCTTCCCAGTCGTCATCGACATAAGCTTTAGATGGCCATATCCAACGCATTTTTTGTATTATCTTCTTTGCTGGCCCAAAAAAGCAAGGACGGATAGCACAAGATGCCGGCGCGTGAAAGGGTAGGGACATCGCGCTGCGATGCCCGGATGGCGCAGCGCGCGGTCCCTACTCAAGCGATTCAATTGCACGACAGAAGCAGATCAAAAATTGTTGACCAGCCAGGCGAAGAAAAAGAGCAATGAAAAACCGTATCGTGCCGGCCATTGTCTGGCTGGCCCGCCCAGTTTCGCTGCGCAGGTCTTGAGCTCTTTCTTGAAGAACTGAGCCAGATGCGACCGGACTTTGTCTGTTAACTGAAGCTTTTCCATCCCATTCCAACTGTTGTAATCCGCCGTCAGTCTCTCACTCGGCTTGTGCCGGTCGGCACCCAAGAAATGGAGGATGAAGCCCCGCAGTTCAGCGGGATTTCTTTGGAGGTCATCAAAGAAGTACACACGGAACCGGTCCGGATGGACATAGCGTTTCCATCGCGCGACGATCGCGCTGGGGTACGAGCGCAAGCGCATTCCTCGGCGGAGTAAATTTCGATTCACGTCGGCGATATCGGTGATGTCAAACGGCTCAATCTGGCCGTAATGCACTTCCATGGACAAGTGCGACCATGCTCGCTCAACCGGATCACGAGCCAGAAAGATCACCTTTAAATTCGGGAAATATTCGACGATTCGCCGAATTATCTCATCGCTCAGCGTCGAATACGTTGGCGTAATGTCCCCGGAGAGGAGCGATCCTTTGGGTTCGAACAGCCGGGCATAATTCTCAAGGTCGATAGACGGCCGGGCGCTCAGGCTTTTGATGCTTTCGAGAAAACGAACATCGCGCTCGTCTCTGCAACGCGGAGGGCGTGCGCGTTGAATCTTGCTCAGTTCATCAAAATAATGCAGTTCCTTTATGGGCGGCATCCAGAAATCCGGATGCGAGTCGAGTTGTTGATAAAGCCATGTTGTTCCAGCTTTCTGAGCGCCCACACACAAGAAATCAGGGCAAGTATCGCCGGTCCAAGAGTGCTTGGCTTCTCCATAGCGGTCGTTAACTACGCGAGATTTAAACGGCCAGGTCCACTGCACGCCGCATTATCTTGTACGCTGCGCCGAAAAAGCAAGCG
>QHNF01000133.1:6897-10011 GCA_003218345.1 Verrucomicrobiota bacterium
TCAACGATGGAGCACGTCACACTGCGGTTGCGCCGGTCGTCAGTGGATCCGAACATTGAAGCAATGAACGACCGCGCCGGCCACCGCATTTTTCTTCTCTCACCTGCTTACGCGGGCGGTGAACGAGCGCGGATGATCCTGAGCGAGCGGGCGGAATTCGAACTCGCGCGAAAATTACGCGACAAGCAAGGCGCACCGATCGGAGAGGTGTTCGCTTTTCTGAGCGGCCTTTACTTTCGCGGGAAAATTGCCTATGCAACTGTCTTTGCGCGATCGGCGCGGGGAATCCCAGGTGTGTTTATCATTACACCCACGCGCGGACTGGTCGATGCAGCAACGCGAATTCATGTCGATGACTTGCGTGAATTCGCCACGGTCAACATTCACGAGAACGATCCGCGTTATCGAGCACCGCTAGAGCGTGACGCTCGACGTCTGGCAAGAAAGCTGCCAGCCCGAAGCGAGATCATCCTTCTCGGCAGCATTGCCACAGGAAAATATGTCGAGGTTTTGCTGGGTAGTTTTCGGCAGAAGCTGCGATTCCCCGCTGATTTCATCGGTCGCGGCGACATGAGCCGTGGCGGATTGATGTTGCGCTGCGCAGCGGATCGGCAGGAGCTTCCATATATTGGCGTGGCGGGCGCGATTGTTAATGGAAAGCGCCCGCCCAAACTCGCTCCACGCCGATGTCTCGTGGCGCATAGAGTTTTAGCGACGCCGACACGCGGCTCCGGCAGCGAAAATTGTTTTGCCGCGCAGCGTGGTAGTGGCCTATCTTAGGGTTGCTACTGTTTGGGTGGCCAATTTAATCGAAGGTATGGACGTCAGCGGCACTATCGGCGCGATTCTGAATCAAAAGAGCAACGACATTTTTTCCATCCAGCCGGACGCGACGGTCTCTGAAGCGATCGAAATGATGGCCAACAAGAACGTCGGCGCGCTGTTGGTCATGGAACAGAATCGATTGAAAGGAATCATTTCTGAGCGCGATTACACCCGAAAAGTTTTCCTCCGCGGCAAACGTTCCCGGGAAACGAAAGTTGCCGAGATCATGTCGACTGATTTGACTGTTACGCATCTGCGTGAGCCGGTCGAAAAATGTCTGCGGCTAATGACCGACAAACACATCCGCCATTTGCCCGTGCTCGAAGGTGATCAAGTCGTCGGAGTGATCTCGATCGGGGATCTCGTCAAGCACGTCATTTCCTGCCAAAGCGCCGCCATCGCGCACCTAGAAAACTACATCCACGGCGGATACGCGGGGTGAATCTAAACAGGGAAGGGCGATTTCCAAATCGCCCCGGCGGTTTGCAAGCCGCCGCTCCTTGTCACAATTTCCAAACTGTTTTTCCGCCTACAACCGTGCGGACGGCTCGGCCCTTAAGTTTCCAGCCATTGAATGGCGAATTGCGCGATGCCGATTCAAATTGATCGACGCTAATAGTCCATTCCAAACCCGGATCGATTAACGTGACATCTGCCCGGGCGCCAGGCGACAGCGTGCCGGAGTCCAGCTTCAACAATCGCGCCGGCTCGACCGTGTACATCTCGATCAAGCGCACCATATCGATTTTAGCGTGTTTATGCACAAGCAGATCGATGAATAATCCGAGCTCCGTCTCCAATCCGATAATGCCAAATGGCGCGGCATCGAACTCGACTTCCTTTTCGAAATCGGCATGCGGCGCGTGATCGGAACACAAGATCGACAAGGTCCCATCGGCGATTCCCTCCAGCAACGCTTCGACATCTGTCCGCGATCGCAAGGGCGGATTCATTTTGTAATTCGTATCGAAGTTTTGAATCGCTTCGTCGGTCAAAGCGATATGATGCGGACAAACTTCCCCGCTGATTTTTACGCCGCGTGCCCGCGCTTCGCGAAGCAATCGCACGCTTCCGGCGGTAGTCAGATGCAGGCAATGAATCTGGTGATCGCAAAGTTCGGCGAGCAAAATGTTGCGCATGACCACCGCTTCCTCGCCCGCGGCCGGCCAGCCCGGCAATCCGAGCAGCGTGCTCCAATAACCCTCATTCACTACCCCGCTCCCGACTAAATTGTAATCCCGGCACTCATCGAGGACGGGGACGCCGACCATGCGGGCATACTCAACCGCGCGCCGCATCACCTCGTGATTTTGGATGCAATGACCGTCGTCTGTAATCGCCACAATCCCCGCCTGCGCGAGAGATCCAATCGGCGCGAGCTCTTCGCCTGCGAGATTTTTTGAAATTGCGCCGGTTGGCAAGACATTCACGCGTGCAGCGGCTGCCGCGCGATCTTTGATCCACGCAATTGTACTTGGATTGTCCGCGGCAGGCGACGTATTCGGCATGCAAACAATGGTGGTAAATCCGCCGGCCGCTGCCGCTCGCGCCCCGGACTCGATCGTTTCCTTATGGCCAAATCCCGGCTCCCGCAGATGCACATGTACGTCGATCAAGCCGGGGCAGACGATGAGATTACGCGCGTCAATCTGTTCGGGTTGAGAGTTGAGAGTCGAGAATTGAGAGAGTGGCGCGATTTTTCCATCGACAATCAGAAGATCGGCAATTTCATCCCGCTTGTTTGCGGGATCGATCACGCGGCCGTTTCGAATAATCGTCGCATTCATGTCTGGGGAGCATACGCGTCTCGCGTGTTGGCGAGCGCGTCCTCGCGATCGCGAGCTTTCTTTTGACGTTCACAATTCGGAGCGTGTCGATACCGCAAAGATTGTTTCGGCGTGACGCCGAAACCAGCACGCGAGACGCGTACGCTCCCCAGATCCGCTCGCGCCAAACTGCTCATGTCGAAATTCCTCCGCATAAATAAAGAACGGCCATGCGAACGGCCAGACCATTGGTGACTTGGTCGAGAATGACGCTTTGCAGCCCGTCGGCGACTTCGCTGTCGATCTCGACGCCGCGATTGATCGGGCCGGGGTGCATGATCAGACAATCCGATTTCAAACGTTTTGCGCGTTCCTTGGTCAGGCCAAACAGCCGGATGTATTCACCGATTCCCGGAAAATATTCTCTGCGCTGACGTTCGTGTTGGATGCGCAAAAGGTTCACTACATCAGCGCTTGGAAGCACGTCGTCGATGTTATACGAAATTTCGACGCCAAGTTTTTC
>QHNF01000134.1 GCA_003218345.1 Verrucomicrobiota bacterium
TGGACCGGCGTTCAGGTATTTGTAGGAGCACCACACCGCAAAATCGACGTTCCAATCGTGCAGCGAGAGCGGGACATTGCCGATCGCATGCGCAAGATCGAAGCCTGCAATGATGCTGTATTTCCGTGCCGCGGCTGTGATTTTCTCGATGTCGAACAGTTGACCCGTGAAAAAATTCACGCCGCCAAACATCACCACCGCGAGTTGTTCGGCGTTTTTATCGATCAGATCGATAATCTCTTTCGTTCGAATGGTAAACTCGCCTTTGCGCGGGCTCGCAAGAATGAGCGCCGCTTTCGGATCGAACTCATGATGCACGATCTGGGTCTTGATGGCGTAGGTGTCGGAAGGAAATGCCGGCTCTTCCATTAAAATTTTGAAGCGCGATTTCGTCGGCCGGTAAAAAGTCGTCATCATCAAGTGAAGGTTCACCGTAAGGCTGTTCATGCTGGTGACTTCGAGTGGCTTCGCACCAACGAGCTGCGCTATACGCTCGCGCAGAGCTTCATGATACGAGTACCATCTCGCGCAGAGCTTCGTGATACGAGTACCATGGCGTTCCAGTCGCGTGATGCGCTTCGACACCAAGTGTTGCCCAGTTGTCTAATTCCTCGTCGACGATCTGCCTCGCCGATTTCGGCATTAGGCCTAACGAATTACCGGCGAAATAAACCACAGGCTTGCCATTTTTGCCGAGCGGCAGATGAAATTTCTGACGGAGATGCCGCAGCGGATCTTCGGCATCGAGTTGCAGCGCGAATTCTTCGCCAGCAGAAAAATTTGTTGTCATAAGTCAGAAGCGAACGTCCAACGCGCAATTCATCCTCTCAACGCGAACTATCAAACATCAACCGGTTTCGGCGCTTGCATGAACTCGATGGTCGTGCCGTCTGGATCGCGAATGTAAACGACGCATTTGCCAGTATTCGGCCCAGATGTAAGCGTCTGCGGCTTTCCGGCCGCTTTCCAGCCCGATGCTGCGACTGTTTCGAGCACAGCACCAAGATCATTTACAAGCAGTGCAACATGCACCGAACCAACATCACATGGTCGAAAATCGATGTGTCGCTTACGATCGGGTGGGGCGAGATACTCGAGCAGCTCGATCTTGTGACCGCCGGGCGCTTTTAGCACGGCAAGCTTGATCTCAGCACCTGCGACTCCAGTGATTTCTTTGGCCATTTCGCCAGTCTGATACGCACGATGCGAAAGTTCAAACCCGAGAACATCTCGCCAGAATGCCAGAGACCGTTCGAGGTTGGAAACGGTGATGCCCGTGTGATCGGCGCCTGCGATTTGCAATGATGTCGTAGTAGTCATGTTCATGAAGGGCGCTCGTGGATCGTAAGCGCAACGGCGCTCCTGCGCACGATTCATTTCTTGTATGAGCAGCAAAGATCGAGTCCAGGCGCGTACTGCCACAGATGTGAACAGGAAAATTGAAAGGGAAGCAACGCGTCGAGTCATCTATGCTGCTGGAGAGCCGGAACCCGCAATCGCGCGCCGCATCGATGACCTCGATACAGAATCGGACATTGAACGGTGGCTTGAAGCAAATGCTGCCGCGCTGGCGTTCACAGGAACGGTGCTCGGCCTCTTATTGAACAAAAAGTTTTTTGCTATTCCTTGCTTCGTTCTGCCTTTCTTGTTTCAACACGCCATCCAAGGGTGGTGCCCACCCGTACCGATCCTCCGTCGGAAAGGAGTTCGTACCCGACGTGAAATTGATGCGGAGAAATATGCGTTAAAAGCATTGCGCGGAGACTTCTCAAATATGCCGGTTAACGGCGATCAGGCCGAGTCGGCGCGCATCGCGTGGCAGGCGGCGAACGCCTGATTAACGGTTTGTCATCCTACCGCCGCGATAACTTTGAGTTCGATGGCGATCGGCGTGGGCAAAGCGGTGACCTCAATTGTTGTGCGCGTCGGATTTGGTTTGCCGTCGCCGGCAAAATATTCTGCGTAAAGGCGATTGTAGATCGGGAAATCTGTCCTCATGTTCATGAGGAAAACCGTGACATCGACAATGTCGTCCCAACTTGCACCCGCCTCTTCGAGCACGAGCCGAACATTTTCGAACACCGCGCGACATTGCTTCTCGATATCGTAACTGACAACATTGCGGGCCGAATCGAACATTACCCCGGGAATTTCCTTGGCGCCTCGCGTGCGCGGGCCAATACCGGAAAGAAATATCAAATTACCGACGCGCTTGGCGTGCGGGAACGCGCCGACCGGTTCAGGCGCCCGGGAGCTCTCAAAAATATCGCTCATTTGGCGATACAGATATTCTTCGATTCGGTGAAGAAGCGGAGTGCTTCTTCGCCGCCTTCGCGGCCGACGCCGCTTGCTTTCATGCCGCCGAATGGCACGCGCAAGTCGCGCACAAGCCAGCAGTTCACCCATACCGTTCCGGTGTTAATTTTTTCAGCGACACGATGCGCGCGATTAAGGTTTTGTGTCCAAACGCTCGAGGCGAGGCCGTAATCGCAATCGTTGGCGTAGTTGATCACTTCTTCTTCACTGTCGAATGGTGTGATGGTGACGACAGGACCGAAGATTTCTTCGCGGTTGGTGCGACATGAGACCGGTAAACCTGTGATCACCGTCGGCGGAAAGAAATAACCGTTGCGGCAGCGATCATTGATTGGCTCTGGCGCTGTACCACCCAGCGCGATTTTTCCTCCCTCTTTTTGCGCAAGATCGACATAGAACTTTATCTTATCGAGCTGGGTCTTGTTCACGATCGCCCCCTGATCGGTCGCTGCTTCCAGTGGGTCGCCGATTTTTAGCTTCGACGTTTTTCCGATGAAACGGTTAACAAACTCGTTGTAAGCGGAGCGCTCGACAAATACGCGCGAACCGCACAGGCAAACTTGTCCCTGGTTCGCAAACGAAGAACGCACGCTGCCGGTGATAGCCGCGTCGAGGTCGGCGTCAGCAAAGATAATATTCGGATTTTTTCCGCCGAGCTCGAGCGAAACTTTCTTGAACAATGACGCGCATGCCTCCGCCACTTTGCGGCCAGTCACGGTCCCCCCAGTGACGGAGATCGTGTTGATCTTCGGATGCGCGGTGATCGCAGCGCCGACATTTGGTCCGGTGCCGTGGACCACGTTCAGCACCCCATTCGGCAGTCCAGCTTCGCGCGCGATCTCGCAAAGCATGCAGGCGGTCATTGGCGTCAGCTCGCTCGGCTTTGCAATGGCAGTATTACCAACCGCGATCGCTGGCGCGATTTTCCAGCTCAGCAAATAAAGTGGAAGATTCCACGGCGAAATTAATCCAGCGATGCCACGCGGCTGACGCAACGTGTAGTTGAACGCGATGTTGTCGGTGATGTGTGCTTCGGATTCGGTGTGCAGGATCGCGGTCGCGAAAAATCGGAAATTGCTTACCGCGCGAGGAATGTCGAGCGTGCGCGCGAGCGACAGTGGTTTGCCGGTGTCTATGGACTCAGCGCGCGCAAGTTTGTCGAGATCGCGCTCGATCAAATCTGCAATGCGCAGCAGAATTTTCGAGCGCTCCGCCGCCGGCGTGCGTGACCAATTGACGAACGCTCCCTCAGCGGCGGCTACGGCAAGCTCGACATCGCGCGCGTCGCTGTCGGCAACTTGCGAATACGGATTACCAGTCGCCGGTTCGATGTTGTCGAGGTATTTGGCGCCGATCGGCTCGACAAACTGGCCATCGATGAAATTTCGAATTTGGATCGATTCTGTGTGCACTGCTCTGGATTGTAACCGCCGAACGCCTGGCGCTCAACGAGGACTACAGAAACAAAGCGAAAAGCGCTAGATGTCTCGACCGATTCGCCTTCGCTCAGGGCAAAACTTTCGTCTCGACATGACAACAGGCTGATCGGCTCAACAAATCGCGCGTCGTTAACGTTTCCGATGGGGAATGCTTTAGTATGCACCTTGCGCGATTCTCTGGCCGGACAGTGACTTTGCTGGGGATGCTTATCAAGGGCTCGCGCTGCGACAAGACAGGCGAGCGACGTTGGCATACTAGTATTGATCGACGCGATTTGGTCTGGAATCTGAGCGGGCGAGATTATCTCGCCGGGAGGAAGCATTGCCAGTAAGTTGTGAGTCTTGATCTGGCAACGCCCGATGCGCGTCATCGTCGCCGCTCAAATTCCTTTCATCACACCACCCAAAGACTCAGGCAGTAGCAAAAAGCAGCGCCCATGCCAAAGGGCAAAGCGTAATTTAACAAATGTTCTAAGAGTCTCGTACTAATGAGTTAACAGGCTTATGGAATCTCTCGAATTTATGGTGCCTCTGGCTTTCGAACCTGTAAAATAGTTCGACAATTCGCCAGCGATCCAAAAGCAAGAGAGCATAACCATCACGCGCGAAATAGATTACAATGCGCAAACGGGACCGTACAAATTTCCGACGGTTGCTCGCTTCCCTGTTTTTCAACGGCTCCGACGCACACAATCCGGGAAACGGTGAGGGAGGGATTCGAACCCTCGGTAGCCTTTTGGGCTACGGCGCTTTAGCAAAGCGCTGCTTTCAACCACTCAGCCACCTCACCAACATCGGCTGCAAGAATATCGCGAGGAATTGTGGCTTGCCAATCACAGACATTCGTCGCGTACTCGCGATTTCATCCGGAGTTGCCAAAGACCGATTGCTAATTGATTAGATTCGCGATGATCAGCGAGGAAAAAGCGCGAAGAAGAATTTTCGAAGGAATTCAGTGTTTGTCGTCGCGGCGACTATCGATCTCGCAGGCGCTGGGATGTTTTGCAGCCGAAGACTACTTTGCGTCGATACCGCTGCCGGCTTTCGATAATTCGGCTATGGATGGCTATGCCGTGGTCGCAAGCTCGTGCAAAAGAGGGCAACGGTTGCGCGTGACCGGCGAACAACCGGCCGGTCGTGACCGACAGCTCAGCATTTCTCCCGGTGAAGCCGTGCGGATCTTTACCGGCGCGCCGCTGCCCCGTGGCGCAGACGCGATCGTAATGCAGGAAGACGTGACCCGTGACGACGCAGAAATTGTCGTAAACACGGACGTCAGTGTTGGCGAATTCGTTAGGCGACGCGGTTGCGATCTTAGCGAAGGCCAGAAAATTCTGGCGACGGGCGAACAAATTGGGGCGGCGACACTCGCTCTGCTCGCGTCACAAGGCTTTACCGGGGTGATGGTGGGGGGCGAGGTGAAATCCGCGATTGTCTCCACCGGGGACGAACTTGTGAAACCGGGAGAGAAACTTGAACCGGGACAGATATACGAAACCAACTCGGCATTGTTGCAGGCGCTTTTACAACGCTGCGGGACTTCTGCGCAATCCGTGCAGTATTGTCCGGATACTTGGGATTCGGTCACTAGGGTGCTCGAACGCGGGATGCAGCATCACGTTCTTATTATCAGTGGCGGCGTCTCGGTGGGCGAACATGATCTCGTGCAATCCGCGTTGCGCGCACTTGGAGCGAGCATCGACATCTGGCGAGTCGCAATCAAGCCGGGCAAACCGTTTCTCTTTGGTCGATTCGGCCAATGCGCGGTGTTCGGTTTGCCGGGCAATCCAGTGTCCGCCTTCGTCACGTTCTTGCAGTTCGTGCGGCCCGCGATTTTGAAAATGATGGGCGCAACCAAGCTCGATTTGCCGGAAGCGCCAGCAAAGTTAACTGCCGATTTGATCAACGATAGCGATCGACCGCATTACGTTCGCGGAAAACTCGAAGATAGA
>QHNF01000072.1 GCA_003218345.1 Verrucomicrobiota bacterium
GAGCTGGCTTGGATTTTATCCACCGTGGCTCCGATGGGTTTGCTCGAGCGTTCGCATTCTTACAAGGATAAACTTGCGCGCGGCCTGAGTGCGACAGTTGGATTATTCAATTATCCCGTGCTGATGGCGGCGGATATTTTGATCTACGACAGCGATCTCGTACCGGTTGGAAAGGATCAAAAGCAGCATATCGAAATCACGCGTGATCTCGCTGTGAAAATGAACGAGACGTTTGGCTCCGAGCCGGACGGGCAGATTTTCAAGTTGCCGGAAGCGCGGATCCAAGCTGCGACTGAAGTCGTGCCGGGCATTGATGGTCAGAAGATGAGCAAAAGCTACGGCAACAATATCGATATCTTTGGCGACGAAAAGGAGATGCGAAAGCGCGTAATGAGCATCGTCACTGATTCCACGCCGGTGGACGCGCCGAAAGACTCGGCAACATCGACCATCTTCATGCTCTACTCGCTTGTTGCGTCGGACGATGAAATTGCCGAGATGCGCCGCCAGTTTCTGAACGGCGGCACCGGCTATGGTGATTTCAAAAAACAACTGTTCGAGAAGCTTTGGGAATATTTCGCGCCGATGCGCAAACGCCGGGAAGAAATTCTCAGCGACAAATCGTACATCGACGACGTCCTTGCGCGCGGCGCCGAGCGCGCGAACAAAGTCGCCGATGGCGTCATGCGGCGCGTGCGAAATGCGGTCGGCCTGCGCTAGACACTTTGACCGAGTCGTGTTCTTCACTCGCGCTCCTATCTGCCTGCTTTCAGGATGCGCGTTTTGGGCGCTAAAATATTCGACCGAAATGGGAACGTTTTGATCGCCTTCAGAAGAGCGCCAGATGTTGGCACGCGGCGTGCGCGAGCCAAAAAGGTGCATCGCTTCAAGACTTGGTGAGAATGAAATACCACGTCCAGGCGGATATCCAACAAAACGGACCTCGTAGCACTTTGTCGGGCGCTCAACCAAGAAGACGCGCGATACGTCATTATTTGGGGTCCCATCATTCATCACGGCGTTTATTCGCGGACAAATCCTAGCCGCGCCAAGAGTGCGAAACGCGTTGGCCGATGATGTCAGGAAACCAGATCACTGCTACAGTTAAGCCAGTGGCCGCTATTCAGGTTCACATCATTCCGAGCGCGAAAATCGATAAGGTGGTGGGAGAGCGTGGCGAGGCGATTAGGATCAAGCTGCGAGCGCCGGCTATGGAAGGAAAAGCGAACGCCGCTCTGTGCAGTTTCCTCGCCGAACAATTGAATATCCCTCAGCGCGCAATCGTGCTGGTACATGGTCAGAGGTCGCGCAACAAGGTGATTAGTGTCGAGGGGTTGAGCGAAGAGGCGATTCGCAGGTCTCTTATGACAAGAACTTGAGCTAGAGCCTGATCGAGTTACGGCCATGGTTTCGGCGTGGCGCTTGGCTGAACGCGTGACTGCCGCTCAAGGCGCCTGCGCACTTCTTCAAGCTCCGATTTCACGCGTTCCGGCGGCGCCCGTTCGTAGGCGCGCGAGTATTCCAGCTCCGCCTGATTCAGGTTTCCCATCTGTAAATAAATATATCCAAGGTATTCATGTCCGTAGTAATCCTCCGGATGCTCTCTTACGATGCTCTTCGCTAAATTCAGGGCACGCTCGTAGTCATAATATCGCACCGCCTGTTGAACAGATGACCACGGGCTTGTGCGGCGCGGTATTTCGTAGACGAGATACACCGCGGACCACCGCCATAAAGATTCACATTTTCGTCAGCGAGGCGGCAAAAGATTTGTGATCATCCAGCAGCGATTTCGCCATCGTAGCTTCCACTGGATTCGAATAAGCGCTCAGCGTGACCATTTCCTACCGACCTTGTTCGGGTCGTATAAGCCGTTTCGGGGCCGCGTTGCACCATGCGACGCCGAGGCTTCACGCACCTTGTCGACCTTCGCCGCCGATAAATGCACGTTCGTGTATCCGCGCCGTCCCCATGCGGCTTTAACAGGTCGGAACACATCAGGATCAGCTCGGATAAAATTCGCTTGTTCGTCTGGGATCAACTTGACTATCCCCCACTCTTCATCTGGATAACCGAGCGTTGCGAAGATTCTGCCACTCACACGGAAATCAGGATGGCTCATGTGCGCGGACTCAACTGCCTTAGAGAAGCTAAGTGCGAGGCTTCGAAATTCGGCCGGCGCATCTCGCTTTCATAAAAGCGAACTGGCGCGAAATTAGCAAGAACCAGGAACGGACTGTGTCACGCAATCCATTTCGGACAACTTCAACGGCCCCGGCTTTGGCGCGGAGGTCTGCTTTGCTCTGGCGGCTTCGCCTCGGCTTTCGCGGCAGTATCGCGGTAAAACAATACGCCGTGCGCCCGCAAATTAGTGATCAGCGCGTGCAGATCGTTCGCTAGCTGCTGATCATTTAAGAGAGTGGCTACCAAACCTTTCCCCTGAGTTGCGCTGCGCAGCGCTGTGCGCGCGTCGCCGATTGCGTTCTGCAAATTGTCAGCTGCTTTTTTCGCAGAAGCCATTGTCGAATCCGCCTGCTCGATCACCCCATCCAATTTTTTTGAGGATTGCGCCAGCGCACCAGTAGCCTGGTTCAAATGCTCCATGCTCGATTTCAGATTCTCCATGTTCGCAGAGGAGAGTGTGTCTTGGTTCAAGCGGCTCACGGTTGTGTCGATCTTTTGCACGGTCCCCCGGAGATCGGTCACAAGGGCTCCGCCTTCGCGTGTTAGGTCGTCAATGCCGGTCTCCCGCGCGCCGCTGATGTGGGTATTTGGCGCCAGAAAAGCCTTCGGCTGCCCGGGTGGCATGACAACGTTTACGAAGCGATCGCCCAGCAAACCGGAACTTCCCACAGTGAACTTGCTCCTTTCAGGAATCTTAATGTAGTCGTAAATCTTCAGCGGTACATCCACACCCTGGCCTTCGCGAACCATTCGCGGACCACCCGAGACTTTTCCGATTTTGGCTCCCGCAAGCAAAACGTCAGAACCTTTTAACAAGCCGCTTGCGTCAGTGAAGCGAACGGTGAGAGGATAATACGTTTTGAGGCCTTCTCCCAGTCGGCCGAATTGGACGACGAGCGCGCCTAACATCGCCAACCCGACGAAAACAAACGCACCAACTTTAAATTCCAGACCTCGTTCGTGCCGATTCATTGAACATCAATTGTCGATCTTAGCGACCTTTTCGCAAGAAGCGGCGATTTCCAAATCGCCGTGTTTTTCCTCGGCGGCTAGGAAGCCACCGCTCCTTGTTCAGAACGTCCGAGCAGGAAATCCTGCAAAATGGGATCGTGCGCCTGCTGGAGCTGGATGGGCGTGCCGTAGAAATAGATCCGCCCCTCGTGCAAATAGGCAATGTGATTAGCGACGTCGAACGCGCTTTTCATGTCGTGCGTGACGACAACGCTGGTCATCCCAAAGCGCCGTTGCAGCCGTCGAATCAGGCGATTGATACTATCCGCCACCACGGGATCGAGGCCCGAGGTCGGCTCATCGTACAACACGCACGAGGGTCGGCGAATGATGGAGCGCGCGAGACCGACGCGCTTTTTCATTCCACCGCTCAAACTCTCTGGCATCTTATCTTGCTGCCCCTCCATCTCAATGACCTCGAGCATTTCCTCCACTTTCGCCCGCAGAACCTTTGGATCCCGTTCACCCGCCTCATGCAGTGGAAAAGCGATGTTTTCCTCAACGGTCATCGAATCAAAAAGCGCGCCGCCTTGAAAAAGAATGCCGACCTTTTTGCGAATCGCTCCGAGCTGGCGCTCGTTCATTCCAATGATGTTTTGACCGTCGATCCAAATTTCTCCCGCATCCGGCGCCATCAGTCCCACAAGATGTTTAAGCAAAACACTTTTGCCGCCGCCGCTTCGTCCAATAATCGCCAGTGTCTCACCAGTTGCGACCTCAAGATCGACGCCGCGCAAGATTTCCTGCTGCCCAATCCTCTTAGCCAATGATCGGACTGCGATCATTGGCGACGAATTACCGTGGACCAGATGAGGTCTAGTGGACGGCTTTGGAGATGGCGGCGCTTCGATCATCACAACGCTCAAACTCTCAACTCTCGACCCTCAACTCTCAACTGCCTGATATTACTGGTATCCCGCCGGATAAATGATGTTGAGCAACATCGTCAGAAAGAAATTGGAAATCAGCACCGCCAGCGACGCGTTCACCACGGCTTCAGTCGTCGCGCGGCCAACACCGACGGCGCCTTCCCGCGCGCTCAGTCCTTT
>QHNF01000073.1 GCA_003218345.1 Verrucomicrobiota bacterium
CCCAGGCGCTTGCTCGACCGGTTGATGGCCGAGGGACAAAAGCTGGAGACGCAAATGCTCGAAGCCGGTGCGCGTCAATTTGCCGAGAAATTCAGCAGCGACCATGGATTGGAAATTGTCTTCGATGAGACGGCGGTGCGGCGTTTGGTCGAACGCGCGCAAGCCGAACGGATGAGCATGAGCGATCTCTGCGCACATTTGTTTAAGGATTACCAGTTTGGATTGAACTTGATCAAAAAGAACACCGGTCGAACGAAGTTTATTCTTAATGCCGGGGCAATCGACGCTCCGGACAAATTCTTGAGTGAACTGGTGGTGCAGTCGTACTACCCGGCTGCAATCGCGCAAAAAGTTTGATTGTTCATGAAGCGGTCGTTGATCACAACTCTCATAATTGGAGTCGCCGTCGCCTTGGTTGTGGGCGCGCTGCATGCAACCAGACCAATAGCGGGTTTTGAGACCGCTGCTGCGCAGTTTGTCTCCAACTACGCGAGCGCGACGAGAATCGTCGGCGAAAAATGGCACTACGTTTTTATTTTACTAATTGCTCTCGGTGTCGCCTGGATTGCCCTGAGCAATGTGCCTCGGTGGAGTACCCGCCTGTTATTCGGCTTTTTGTTTATTGAGTTGCTCGGACTTTCTTGGGTCTGCTCGCTCTACCGAGTATTCTTTCAGCCGATACCCTCTATCTTTGCGCTTGTATTCGCGGTGGTCGCTGCAGAGGGCTGGGCGGCTTTTTTGCGGAGGAACCGCTCGCATTTAGCGCGAACTTTTTTTGCCAATCGCCTGTCAAAAAAGGAATTTCGCCGTCTCAGCAACGGGACAATTCCGTTCGATGCTCAGCCGAAAGCATACGAAGTGAGCGTCGCGGTGTGCAATATTGGTAACAAGCGTGGATTCGCGGAGGATTCCGAGCCTGCCGTTTTTGCCGAAACAATGGCAAAATTTATTCGCGAGACAGCTGGCCGCCTCGTCGAAGGAGGCGCTTATCTACAGGCCGCCGATGGGGAGGGCGTCGTCGCGATTTTTGGATTTCCAAACAGCAATACTGACCATGCCGAGGCTGCAGTGCGCGTTGTCCTGGATTTGATAAAGAATTTTCGCACTCGCCGGCAGGACAACGGAGAAACTTTCAGCAACTGGGATATCCATGTCGGAATTAGCTCCGGCGCTATGATTGCCGGCGCGCTGAAGGACAACGAACGTCCCATACTCCTGGCGAGCGGCGAACCGATCGAGCTGGCCCGCAGATTCTGTGCCATGAATCATTACTATGGCTCAAGCCTCCTGATTGACACGCCCACTTTCGATCGGGTGAATGAGACAATTGTCGCGCGGCCAATTGATTTTGTAAGCGGAATGAATTCGCACGATCGAATTGAGATTTACGAGCCTCTCTGGCTCGCAGCGGAAGCAAGGCCCGAGCAAATCGCGCGGCGGGATTCCTTTTGGAGTGGCGTGGTTCTGTATCGAGAAAAACGCTGGGCGGAAGCTTATGCCGAATTTCAAAAGGCGCGGGAGTCGGAGGCAGAGGTCGATCCTCCGTTGCAATTTTATTTGCGTCGCGTGGAGCCGCTTGTTCTGCAGTTAACGGAATCGTCCTTGGAATAAATCCGCCAAAGGACGGATTCGCCGTGGCGAACCTGAGCGCATTTTGAGAAGGACGGAATATCCGGTCGCAATCCGAAATTTGATTGCGCAATTGCGACAAATGCCGGGAGTTGGTCCTCGCTCCGCGGAACGAATTGCACTGTGGATCGTGCGCGCTCGGAATGATCAGCCCGAGCAAATCTCGCGCGCTATCGCGGACACCCGCCAGGCTATTCATCCCTGCAATCTTTGTGGATTCTTTGCTGTTAAGGAGTTGTGCGAGGTATGCGCTGACTCCTCGCGCTCAACGGACTTGCTCTGCGTCGTCGAACAGGCTACAGATATTCTTCCTCTGGAGAAAACCAGCGCGTTCCGCGGTCGATATCATTCGCTCGGAGGAAAAATTTCGCCGCTCGATCATGTTGGCCCGGAAGATTTGCGGATTAAGGAATTGCTCGACCGGGTCGAGCGCGAAAACATTTCCGAGATCATTTTTGCGCTGGCAGCCGACGTCGAAGGCGAAGCGACTACCAGTTATATTGCGGATCTTTTGAAGGACAAACCGGTCAGCCTGACGCGCATTGCCCGCGGCATTCCAGCCGGCGGCGGCCTTGAATCCGCAGATGAATTGACGCTTACCGCAGCGCTCTCAGGTAGGACGAAACTGTGAATGTTGAAGCGCTGAAGCGTTAAAGCGTTTAAGCCCGACTTCAACGCTTTAACTTTTCAACACTTTAACGTTGCACTAAGTTTCATTGTTATGTCCTGCGCAAAAATTGATCCGGCATTGCACCAGGAGAAAAAGCCGCCGTGGATCAAAGTGCGGTTGCCATCCAATCCGGTTTTTTTTTCAACCAAGGCGCTGATTTCCGATTTGCGATTGCACACGGTTTGCGAAAGCGCGCAATGCCCAAATCGCTGGGAATGCTGGAGCCAGGGCACGGCCACGTTCATGATTGCAGGGGACCGCTGCACTCGCGCATGCGGATTTTGTGCGGTGACAACAGCCAAGCCTTTTGCGCTCGAAGAAGACGAACCGCAGCGTATTGCCGAAGCTGTGGGCCGGATGAAATTGAAACATGTCGTCATCACCGCAGTCGCGCGCGACGATCTTAAGGACGGTGGCGCCGTTCATTTCGCCCGCACGATCGCTGCCATTCGGGAAATGGATCCCTCAGTAATTGTCGAAGTGCTCGTTCCCGATTTTCACGGACAGGATTGGTGCATCCAGATCGTGCTCGACGCCGGGCCGGACATTTACAATCACAACATGGAAACGGTCGAGCGCCTCACGCCTCTGGTGCGGTCCCGCGCAAAGTATCGCACGTCTCTGCAAGCTTTGCGGCTGGCAAAGGAATTGTCGCAAAAAGTTGTGACCAAGAGCGGTGTCATGCTAGGTCTGGGTGAGAAGGAGACCGAACTTTTTCAGACGATGGACGATTTGCGCGAGGTCGGCTGCGAAGTGCTGACCATGGGCCAGTATTTGCGTCCGACTCCCAAACACTTGCCGGTCGTCGAATACATCACGCCAGACCAATTCAGCTATTACGGCGAGATCGCGTGCAACAAAGGGTTTCTCCATGTTGCCTCCGGTCCACTCGTCCGCAGTTCTTATCACGCTGCCGATTTTCATCCAGTGGTCCGGCGATGACAAAGGTAGGGCGCGACCGCCGGGCGCGTCGAATGAAAGCCCGACTGTGGTTGCGAATTCCCTGATGGAGCACGATCCCTTCGCTCAGATTCGTTCGCAAACCGCCGCAGTTATTCCGGCGTATCAGGACGAAAAACATATTGGGGACATTGTGCGGCGTGTCCGCCAACGACTCGACCACGTGCTTGTGATTGATGACGGGTCAAACGATCAGACTGCACAGCGCGCGCGAGAGGCCGGCGCTGAAGTCATTGTTCACGATCAAAACCGGGGCAAAGGCGACGCGATTAAGACAGGGCTCGGACACTGGTTGGATCGAGAAGTCACGTGGGTGAGCCTTCTCGATTCCGACGGCCAACATCTTCCCGAAGAGATTGATCGGTTTATAGCGGCCGCAGCCTCCGCGACGCAGCCAAGCTTTTTCATCGGCAATCGCATGAGCGACGTCGCCGCCATGCCATTCATCCGCCGGGTCGTGAACTGTTATATGAGCAGGCGCATTAGCCGCCTTTGCGGACAAAAAATTCCTGACACGCAGTGCGGTTTCCGCATGTTGGATCGACAATTAATCCCTGAGCTGCTTGGCGGCGGAGACCGTTACGATTACGAAACCGAAGTGCTCATCATCGCCAGCCGCAAAGGCTACCGGATTGAATCAGTCCCAATCACGACTGTTTACTCCGATCAAGTGAGCAAAATTCGTCCGGTGCGCGACGCACTTTGCTTTTTCAAATTGATGCGGCGTTATCGAAAATTGTGATTGTTCTCTCTGGGTAACGCGCGCGTCTCGCGTGTCCGCGCTGGTGTCTCGCCAGCGTGAACTTCTCTAGATATGCGCCAAATTTTGAGATCAGAGTCTCAAAGAGGCGTGGCGACGAGTAATCACGGCCGCTTTGCCGGCACTGCTTTGTTGCTCCTCAGTATCTCCGACTCAGGTGTGAGCTTGGCTGGCTTGCCACTGAAAATAATTCGGTTCGGTTTTTCAGCGAGTGTTTCGACAAGCGCCTTGGCGTACGTAGTAACCACTTTCAGGTTTAAGAGTGTTACGTGCAGCTGTTTCAGCTGTTCCTTAAGCTGCTTGTCAGTCGTGCTAATGAAGCTATCCGCTGTGCCGAACAGCTTGTCTGCGCCTTTGGCCACGCCCTCGAGATTTGTGATCACGTTCTGTAAGTTGTCCACGTCCACCTTTAGCGAATCGGCCAGCGGCCCGAGTTTCGGTGTGAATTGGTCGAGGTCGCTTTTTAGACCAGTGACCGTCACATTGAGATTGTCGAGCAACCTATTTGCATTATCGAACAATGGACCGGCCGCCGCAGTGATCTGTTCAAGCCCATAAGCCGGATGGCCCTCGATCGCCGCGTTGTTTGCGAGCGTTTGTCCTCCGGGCGTGCCTGCGGAAAGCGCCACAAATTTCGGCGCGAGGAGCGTATCGGAGCTAAGCGTCGCTGCCACATCGGTCGGCAACGGCGGAATCCCTTCGCTGAGACTGACTGTCACGCGCACGGCGTCCTTTTTGTTAGGGCACGCTTCACGCTCTTTCGCAGTCAAATGGCGCATCGCGATCACGCGGCCCGCTGGAGCGCCTGCATAACGCACCTCAGAATTCACCTTTATACCGGTCACATCTTCGTAATTGATCTGCAACATGCGGTTCGGTTTTTTCAAACGATAACCCGAAAGCGCGAACGTGAGCGCGCCGAGCAGGACCAGACTGCATAAAATGACCGAAATGGCTACGATGTAGTCAGAAAGATTGCGCTTCATGGGCGGCAAAGTGACGAATGACGAACGAAGCTAATGACGAATGACGAACGCCGAATGTCGAAGGAATGACAAAGCTCGAATGATAAAGTGCGCAGCATTGGGAGCACGCTTACCTTGCCTGCTGTTGCGGCGCCCGTTTGGGGTTTTGTGCAATCAGCAAAGATGCCGATCGCAGCACGCTGGAAGCGTGCGCTTCCCGTTTTGATTTCGTCATCCGAATTTAATTCGCCATTCGTCATCAGTCCTTCGTCATTCATGACGGTCACGTCATGCCGTCTTGCGATGAAACCTGCCGCGAGCAGTGACGCATGGACGTGGTTTAACGTGCGGATGGTCCTCATGTTCTTCCTGGAAGAGGTTCAAGGGCATGGGGCCATCCGCTTCGCCTTTGATGAATTGTTGTACTTCTGGATTTGAACTCGTGCGGATTTCATCCGGCGTACCCTGCGCGACAATGCCACCGCCTCCAAGCATAATCATACGCGTGCCGATGCGGAACGCGCTCGCATATCGTGGGTGACGACGACGGCTGTCATGCCGCGGCCCCGGGTTAATTTCAATGTCAGCTCGTCGACTACCGCCGTCATGATCGGGTCCAGCCCTGAGGTCGGCTCATCGCTGAAAAGCAACTCGGGATCAAGCGCGAGCGCGCGCGCAAGCCCCACGCGCTTTTTCATTCCGCCGCTAATTTCGGCGGGTTTAAGATTTTCAAAGCCGGTCAG
>QHNF01000074.1 GCA_003218345.1 Verrucomicrobiota bacterium
ATGCCCGAAGGTCACGGCTTCGAGCCAGCGGTAATGTCTGGCGATGCGATCGAAGCTCACAAAACTAATTCGGCGCACAAGAACGCGACTGGCGTGAGAAGAACCAAATCGGCCAGCGCAGTGCGTTCGTCATGTTGGATCGATACGAAGTGAAGGATGGCAAGAAGCGTCGCACTCGCAGAAAGACATATCGCGACGGGGAACAACCGATGGCCTGCAAACGCGAGCAACAGAGCCGCTGCCGCCAGGACAATGCAAAAAATGCGCACCGAAAAGCCCAGCCCTGGCCATCGCGTAGCGATCGAATGTTTTCCTTGAATGCGATCGAGGTCGCGTTCCCACACAGCGATGCTCATGCAATTGAGCGAGCAGAGCGCAGCAAAGAACATCACTGGAGCCGTCACAGTCGATCTTTCCATAGTCGGTGTCGCGACTGATAACTTCGGGAGCAGGACGAGCAGTGTGCCTGCAGTAAACAAAAATCCGACGGTGATTTCCTTAAGCGGGACTGTATCCCACAGCTGACTGACCGCGTAATTAAACGCCAGATATATGAGTGCGATGCTGCTTAGGCATGCGCCGGCGAGCAAAAGATTGCGGTCGAGGCCCGATAGAACAATTACGGTGTCAAGCGGCGCGATAACTGGAATCAGCCCGATCCATATTCTTTTATGGCGTAAACAGAACTGTTGTCGCAGCGATTTTGCAGAACGGTGTTGGAGAGAAAGCGAATCGGCCAGTCGATCGATCAAATAAATTAACCAAGCAGCAAGAAACAGCGCGACACGTGCCGAAGCGGACACGACTATGTGGAAAGAACGGGCAAAAAGCCATTGCCAGGCGACGGCTACGAGAGGGGCGTCAAGACATGCTACATTCAACCAGACCAATGGTCTCCGTGTGATGCTGATTGCGCGAATAACACTGGATATGACAATTTGATGACCGTTCAAATTTTCGCTTCAATTCCGGCCGGCTGACCGGATCGCCTTTACGGTGGCGAAAAGATAGCTGCCGCTGCAGATATGAGGACACGTTCGATCCTGATATCACGCGCTGATATTTCGGGTCCAACGTTGGCTTACTGGCTTCGCGCGCCGGATTTGCCCGGCCCTAGTGGCTGACAAATTTGAATTGCCGAATTATTCAAGGTCACATTTCGTTCCAACATGAAGTGTTCCTAATACTGATCGGCCTCCGCTCTTCGCGAAGAATCGAAATAACGCACGTCCGCTTCCACAAACCAGAATGCAATCTTCGTCATCCAGTCCTGCCATTTTTTTTCGCCCACCATCGCGATTCGTTCCACTTGCTCTGCGTGTTTCAAGTCAAAGCGGAGATCATCCCACGCAGCATGAGGCTCCCAACCATGAAAGCCGTGCATAACAAAAAGCCGGCGCATTTTGCGATGTCTCGCAATCATGGCTCTCCAACTTGGAACCAGCTCCTCGTAATCTCCCTGGGTTAGCTTGCCGCTCACCTCGACTGTAACAAGGTTTCCTTCGCTCGGAATGATCTTGTGCATTTACGGAACTGTTCGGCGCACCTGCGCCAATTAAGCTTTGCAATTGTAGATAAACCAGGATGTCTCTCGCGAATGACGAGATCCGAATGATAAATGACGAATTAAATCTCAAGCTCGAATGAAGAAGTCCCGCCAGTGGCTTTCAAAAAGTCAGGCAGGCTAAGCCCAGGCGCAATCTACCAGTGACCTCGGTTTTCGTCATTCGTTCGTGCGTGGTCATTCGGTATTCGTCATTTTGGGCATCACATCTTAAATCGTTCGCCCAGATAAAGCTGACGGCTGATTGGATCGTTAATCAGAAAATCTTTCGTGCCTTCGCTTTCGACACGGCCTTCGAAAATTAAATACGCGCGATCCACGATCGACAAGGTCTCGCGCACATTGTGATCGGTGATCATGATGGCGAGACCCGATTTGCGCAGGTTTACGATGATTTGTTGCACATCATAAACGGCAATGGGATCGACGCCGCTGAACGGCTCATCGAGCATCAACAACTTGGGTTGTGTTACCAGCGAACGCGCGATGGTTAAGCGCCGTTTCTCACCACCGCTCAGAGTAAGCGCGGTGTTTTTCGCGATTCGCTCGATCCCGAACTGGTGCAGCAGTTGATCGCAACGATTCCGGCGCTCCGTCTTGCTCATGGGGAGCGTTTCCAATATTGCCATGATATTCTGTTCCACGGTCATCTTGCGAAAAATCGATTCTTCCTGCGGCAAATACCCCATGCCAAGCCGCGCGCGTTTGTACATCGGATAGTTGGTAACGTCGGTATCCGAAAAAATCACGCGACCGCTGTTCGGCCTGACGAGACCAACGATCATGTAAAAGCTTGTCGTTTTACCTGCGCCGTTCGGGCCGAGCAGTCCCACAATTTCGCTGGCGCCAACATGCATGTTGATCCCGTCCACTACCGCCCTGCCACCGTAAATCTTCACGAGTTGATCCGTGCTGAGGACAGTCTCCTTCTTTGTCGCAGGCGGCACGGCGATTTTCGGAACCGAGACAGGCGCAGTTTGGCTGATCATGGTTTCGGCAAAGGCGGGGCCGGCGAGACCTGCACGGGAGCGGTCTGGGAAGAGGTCGCTTTGCCCTTCTTTTCCTCCTTTGGCTCTTGACGAATCTCGGTGCGGCTCGGGCCGTGCGTCGTTAATTGGCTGTTCTGGTTAATGACCATAACTGTATCAGGGCTGGTCGCCACGTGCATATTCGGTCCCTCTTGCACACGCGGCGTTCCCCTCAATTCAACATCTCCAGTTGCAGCTGTATAGGTCGCTTTATCTGATCGACCAACAGCGCGCGTCGGTGGTCCTCCATTCGGATCAGGCCGATCGCGTACCAGTCCAACGTTCCCTTCGGCGATGGCTTTCTCCAAACCCTGATTTTGTCCCTTTGTAATGAACACTGTTAATTTGTCAGATTGAAGATTAAACCGCGGATCTGTGACCTTCACTCGGCCGCTAAAGATGCCCATGTTCTTGGTTGAATCAAAAAATGCCTCGTCTGAATAGATTTCCGTAGTGGTCGGTTCATTGGATTGTAAACCCGTGCCAAATACGTTTGTGCCAGAAGATTTATTTTCTTTCTCAGGTCTTGGTTTCTCCGCTTTCTTCGCCGGTACGGCAGACCCCGCTGGTGCGGCGGCAATCTGTCCCTGCAAGCACGTCACCGCCGCAAAGGCCAAAAACAGTACCAATGCCGGCAATTTCACTCGTTGGTAGTGGGTTTCGCCGTCAGATGCGATTGGCCAGTGATCACCATTTTTACATTCCCGATCAATCGTCCGGTTCTCGTGTTGGTGTCGAACTGTACTGAATCACCCGCAATGTTGAAATCCGAGCGCTGGATCGTCGTGCGCTCCTGCGAGCTTAGGATCCGGGTTTTCAAGTCAAGGACGGACGTCCGCATGTCGATTCGCAGATCAGGCTGACTCTCCGGGGTGTAGGTGGTAATTTTAAGATGTTGAAAGCCTACGTGTTCCTCGTCAATCCGGTGCGCCGTCCCCGCTTCAAATTTTCCCCGCAGATGACCTTCGCCATCAAAATCCGGCAACACAAGGCCTTTGGCTTCATGCCCGATCGGTAGTGGAATATTGGTCAAGTTCTGTTCGCCCGGAGACGCACTCGGCGTCGCGCTTGCGCGAGTCTTCTTTTTGTGACCCTTTGACTGACCGGACACATGCGACGCCGCTATCAAAACGAACAGCGCAATCGATGTTAACCAAACCAGGCAGCTCCAGCATGCGGAGCAGCCGCTACGAAACGGCAGCATGAATAGCCTTTAACATGCGTAAATGCTTCGGCAAATCCTTTAGCGGAATCTGATTTGGCCCATCCGATAAAGCGTGCGCCGGATTTTCGTGCACCTCCATAAAGATTCCGTCACACCCGGCGGCCATCGCGGCCCTGGCTAGCACTGGTGCCAGAACGCCGTCACCCGACGTCGAATCTCCTGCCCCACCTGGCCGCTGCACAGAATGCGTCGCGTCAAAGATCACGCGATAGCCGGCTTCGCGCATCCAATAGAGTGAGCGCATATCAGCGACCAGGTTGTTATATCCCAATGTGGTGCCGCGCTCCGTGAAACAAAATTTTGTATTACCGAAGGCAATCAGTTTTTCGGCGATATTTCGCACGTCCCATGGCGCGAGAAACTGACCTTTTTTAACATTGATCGCGCGACCCGTTTCCGCGGCAGCGCGCAGCAGGTCGGTTTGCCGGCAGAGAAACGCCGGGATTTGCAACATGTCGATCTTTTCGCCGGCAATCTCGGCTTCAGCCGGCGAATGAACATCCGTTGTCACCGGCATTTTCAAGTCGCGCCCGATGGCCGAAAGGATCTCGCAGCCGTCTCGCACGTCAATTCCTCGAAAGGAGCGCACCGAGGTCCGATTGGCTTTGTCGTACGAAGCCTTGAAAATGAAATCAATATCTTCGGTCGCGCAGATTTCCGCGATCCTTTTTGCCATGCGCCAGACAAACTTCTCCGATTCAATTACGCATGGTCCGAGAATGAATGCCGGGCGGTTGCCGCCAATTACAACTTTGCCAACCCGCAGTGGTTTTGCTTTCACGCTGATGATTTAATCAAGTTGTCATCCCGAGCCGCGGAGACGGCGAGGAACCTCCCATTCGCACGCAACATTACTCAAACTACAGAGTGTCACCAATCCCCAAGTGAGAGGTTCCTCGCTCCGCTCGGGATGACGGCTGCTCTTGCTTAGTGATTTATTGGCGGTGCCTAACGAGATCGAAAACGGCAAATGGCGCGTACAATCCCAGGAAAAAGAGCAACGCGACTCCATGCAATTCCAAGAGATAAAACGGCCGCGAATCGGAGAGAAAACTCAAAATGGAAAATGCTTCGGGTTTATGCAGCAGAAATCCGTAGTTAAAACCCGTCAGCTCGTCGGCAATAAGTGTAACCACAAAATAGAATTCCGACCACAGAAACACGCGCACGATCGACATGGGATACGGCCGATATCGTCGAATTAACATTAGGAAAACGACGCCGATGATAATGCCG
>QHNF01000086.1 GCA_003218345.1 Verrucomicrobiota bacterium
GAAGGCGAGTTCGTTTGCATCCTGGACGCCGATTTTGTCCCGCAAAAGGATTTGCTAAAGCGCACCATTCATTTCTTTACCGATCCGAAAGTAGGAATGATCCAGACCCGCTGGGGGCATTTGAATCGCGGTTATTCGTTGCTCACGCGCATGCAGGCGATCTTTCTGGATGGACATCTCTTACTTGAGCAGACCGCCCGCAGCCGCAGCGGCCGATTTTTCAATTTTAATGGAACTGCTGGCCTCTGGCGGCGTTCGTGTATCGAACAAAGTGGAGGCTGGCAATACGATACCCTGTGCGAGGACCTCGATCTCAGCTATCGCGCCCAGCTTGCAGGCTGGAAATTTATTTATCTTTCCGATGTCGTCACTCCAGCAGAGCTGCCAGTAGACATGAACGGCTTCAAGTCTCAGCAGCATCGCTGGACAAAGGGCTCCGTCCAGACCTGTAAAAAACTGTTGCCCACGATCTGGCGCAGTCGGCTTCCGTTTCCGATCAAGCTGGAGGCCACTGCGCATCTGATGTCGAACTTCGCCTACCTACTGCTGGCGCTTCTGTGTATTCTTTTGCACCCCTCCACAGGAGGGCCCCAAGGTGGCTGGCTGCGGACATTGCTTATCGATATTCCAATCTTTCTTGCAGCATCGGCTTCAGTCGCGGTTTTTTATATTTGCGCACAGCGCGAGCTGCATCCACGAACGTGGATGCGAGAGATTCTTTTCCTGCCATGCCTTCTCGCCTTGGGCATCGGTCTTTCACTCAACAATGCGCGAGCGGTGCTGGAAGCGCTCATCAATTACAAATCCGATTTTACGCGCACGCCCAAATATGGCATCGAACGCAAATCGCAGCCGTGGCGCACCTGCAAGTACCGACCACTCAAATCAGCGCTTCCGCTGGCGGAGCTCGCCTTCGCAATCTACTTCACTTACTTCCTGGGGTTCGCCGTTATGCATCGGCAGTTCCTCTCGGTGCCGTTTCTGTTGATGTTCCAAGCCGGTTTTCTTTACGTCTGCCTCTCTTCATTCAGCAGCCGCTGGTCAAAAATCAATTTTGGCGGTTCGCGCGCGGGCACTGCAATTCCCGCGTGACAAAATTCAAATTGTCGAGTAAGAACTTGCGCATGCTTCGGCCACTGGCAGTAATTTTTAGTCTAATTTCAATAGCGCCTGCTTTTTCCGCCACACCGCTCGATACTTCGAGCCAGCTTATCGTCAGTGTGCGCGACCAAAAGCTGATGCTTCTGCAGAACGGTGGCAACGCGGGGACGTACCCGGTGTCCACGTCCATGTTCGGGCTGGGCGACGCCTGGGGACGAATGACAACTCCTCTTGGTTATCTGGCAGTCGAAAAAAAAATCGGTGACAACGTGCCTGCCGGCGCCGTCTTCCATAGTCGGAGGTTAACCGGCGAAATTCTGCAGCCAAATGCTCCTGGGCGCGATCCCGTGATCACGCGTATTATCTGGTTGCGTGGACTCGAAGCTCAAAACGCGCATGCCTTTCAGCGTTGCATTTACATTCATGGGACACCGCAGGAGAAGACAATCGGTCGCCCGGCCAGTTATGGCTGCATCCGGATGAAATCGAGCGACATTACCGACCTTTACGATCGGCTTCCCCTTGGGGCGGTTGTGCGAATTATCCCTGACCGTCTGCCGAAGGTGCCGAAGGCATCTCCGTTGCGCCCAAGCAATACTTTCGTGGCCGAGAGCGAAAAACTTCAGAGCCAAAGTCAGATTGCCACCACATCGGCTTCCGCCACACTCACGGTCGAACAAATGCGAATGAGTGGGGCGCTCGCTGCCGAGCGACAAAAAACCAAGCTGGCATCGAACAAACGGTTGTAACGCTTGCGTCTGAGTGCGACGGAGACCAGGAGCGAAGCCGGTGCCTTTTCGGGTTGACAATCCAATTGCGCTCGCGAGCGTCCACATTCTAAAAGTTTTTGATCAGCAATGGCTAACACGAGATCAGCCGCCAAACGCGCCCGCCAGAGAGTCAAACGAACGCTTCGCAATCGCAGCGTCGTGACGCATCTGCGGACCACGCAGAAGCAGGTGCGCTCCGCGCAAACGCCCAGCGCGGATCAAGTGAGCGCAATAATCTCAGCAATCGATAAAGCTGCCAAGCGCGGGATTATTCACCAAAACGCTGCAAATCGTCGCAAAGCGCGGCTCAACAAAGCGCTCGCAGGGGCCAAATAGGTAGGGACGCCGCATTGCCCCGAAGCTTTCGGGCGAATCGCGGCGCGATGTCCCTACCATCTTCCCTTTGCATATCTCGCGGGACGGATAGATTCTTTCGAATGATTCCCGCTCTTCTGCTTGTTTTTTCAGCCGCCGCTTATCGCATTACGACGGGACTCTTGATTCATTCCGGCGCGAGCTGGCTTTCTAACTTCGCGCCGCTCGCCGCGATCGCTTTGTGCGGTGCAGCTTATTTTCCGGCGAAATTGAAATTCTCGGTCCCGCTTGGCGCACTTTTCATTTCGGACCTGATTCTGAATTATCAGTACGGCGCGTCGCTCTTCGATCCACACGTTGTCAGCCGTTATTTGGCACTAGTGCTTGTCGGTTTCATCGGCCTCCTGTTACAAGATCGCGCGTCGCTCAAAACGCTGCTTCCGGCATCCATTGTCGGATCAACAATTTTTTACATGATCACTATCGTGTTCTCATGGTTGAGCGATCCAGGTTACGCGAAAAATTTAGGAGGACTTATTCAGGCGCTTACGGTGGGATTGCCTCAGTACAGCGCGACCCCAAGCTGGATGTTCTTCCGCAATTCACTGCTCAGCGATCTTCTGTTCACTCTGCTCTTTGTTCTTTCCATGAACCTTGGCCGAAGCGCGGAGGGCTCGCGCGCCCGCGCCGCGGTTCCGCGCGCGGCTTGACCGCCATGCAGCCGGTGGAGCAGCGCGACGAAGTCGAGATGCTCTCGCTGATGCTGTTGATCCGGCGTTTCGAAGAGCGCGCCAGTCAGCAGTATCAAGCGCAGAAGATCGGCGGTTTTTGTCACCTTTACATTGGCCAGGAAGCGGTCGTGACTGGGGCCATCGCGGCTGTGAGCGACGATGATTACGTCATCACCGCTTACCGCGATCACGCTCACGCGCTGGCTCGCGGCACGACTGCGGACGCATGCATGGCGGAACTCTTTGGGAAAGAAACAGGCTGCTCGCGCGGCTTGGGCGGCTCGATGCATTTGTTCGACCGGCGAAATCACATGTACGGTGGTCACGCCATTGTCGGCGCTCACGTTCCTTTGGCGGTTGGAATGGCTTTTGCCATCAAGTACCGGGGCGAAGATCGTGTCACGCTCTGCTTCTTCGGTGACGGCGCAATTAATCAAGGATCCTTCCACGAAGCGTTGAATCTTGCCGCTCTGTATAAATTGCCGATCGTTTTTATTTGCGAAAACAACCTTTTCGCCATGGGTACTTCCGTGAAGAGATCAACATCGCTCAAGCAAATTGTCGATCGGGCGGAGGGTTATGACATTCCCGGAGAAATTGTCGATGGAATGAACTTTCGCGAAGTGCGCGACAAGATCGCCGAGATTGTGGACTCTATTCGGAAAGAACCGCATCCAGCCTTCTTGGAGGTGCGCACTTATCGTTATCGCGGCCACTCGATGTCGGATCCGGCAAGTTACCGGACAAAACAGGAGCTGGAGAAATATCGGCTCGACGATCCGATCACGCGTTTGCGCGCGCAGCTCACGCGCGAGGGAAAATTGACTAACGAACAATTCGACCTGCTCGACAAGCGCGCGAAGGAAACAGTGTTGGCTGCCGTGAAGTTTGCTGAGAAAAGTCCCCAGCCGCCGCTCGACACGCTTTACGATTATACATATGCCGACGGAGCGAGCCCGTGAGAGAAATCACATATCGTCAGGCGCTCAACGAGGCGCTCGCGGAAGAGCTCGAGCGTGATCCAAATGTCTTTTTGATGGGCGAAGAGGTTGCGGAATACCAAGGCGCTTACAAGGTCAGCCACGGTTTGCTTCAGCGCTTTGGGCCACGACGGATCGTCGACACTCCCATCAGCGAGAACGGATTTGCAGGCCTGGGAGTCGGCGCAGCAATGGTCGGGTTGCGCCCAATCATTGAGTTCATGACGTTCAGCTTTTCGCTCGTCGCTTTCGATCAGGTCGTGAACAACGCCCCGAACATGTTTACGATGTCAGGCGGGCAATTCAATATTCCCATCACGTTCCGAGGCCCGAACGGACCGGCACATCAACTCGGCGTCACCCATTCCCATGCAACGGAAAACTTTTACGCCAGCGTGCCCGGTCTGAAAGTTTGCACGCCGGCCACGCCGCGCGATGCAAAAGGATTGCTCAAAACAGCCATCCGCGACAACAATCCGGTGCTGGTCTTAGAATCGGAGTTGCTTTACAGCTCGAAAGGATTGGTCGAACCGCCGGATGAAGAGCTGCTCATTCCGCTTGGCAAAGCGGAAGTGAAACGCGAAGGCAGCGACGTCTCGATCATCTGTTACGCGCAAACTGTTCCGCTCGCGCTTAAAGTCGCGGCCCAACTGGAAGAGGAAGACATCTCTGCGGAAATCATCGATCTGCGTTCCATCAAGCCACTCGATGAGAAGGCGATTTTCGATTCGGTCGCAAAAACGCATCGCGTAGTCATCGTCGAACAAGATCATCCGTTCTGCGGGGTGGGCGCGGAAGTTTGCTATCGGATTCAGAAAAACATTTTTGATCAGCTCGACGCGCCCATCCTCCGCGTATCCCAAGAAGATGTTCCAATGCCCTACAATGAGCGCCTCGAGAAAGCTGTTTTGCCAAACGCAAACAAATTAATCGCTGCCGTAAAACAAGTTTGCTACGCATAAGTGTTGAAGCGATGAAGCGTTGAAGCGATGAAGCGACGCTGTTAGATAACCGCTTTAACCCTTCAGCGCTTTAAACCTTCAACCATCCCATCATGCCCGAAATCCAGATGCCGAAACTGAGCGACACGATGACCGAGGGCACTCTCGTCGCGTGGAAGAAGAAGAAGGGCGACACAGTTTCAGCCGGCGAAGTGCTCGCTGAGATCGAGACCGACAAAGCGACCATGGAATGGGAGTCGCCGGAGGACGGAACTCTGAGCGAAATTTATGTCGAAGAAGGCGGCAAGGTAAACGTCGGCGACAGAATTGCCTTCATCGCGGCCGAAGCCGAGGAGGCGCCGGAGGAAAAACCTGAGAAAAAGGAAGAGGCTGAGAAAAAGGAAGAAGAAAAACCCGAAGAAGCGAAGGCGAAAGAAAAAGAGCCAAAGAAGGCGGAAGAAAAAAAGGAGCCGGAGAAAAAAGAAGAGGAACTGAAGGAGAAGGGCGAGAAAAAGGAGGAGAAAGAAGCGGCGGCG
>QHNF01000130.1:0-2617 GCA_003218345.1 Verrucomicrobiota bacterium
AATCCCAGACAAACTTCGTTTCAGAATCCGGACCACGGACTCTTCGTGGGCAACGCTGCGGAGATTTATCTGTGAAAACGGCAGATAATGAGCATGTTTGTTAGAGCGTGCCCCCAAAAACAAAAGCTAAAAAGCCTTCGATACGTCGGCGCGCTTTGGGAACTGCATCGGCCCGCTTCGCGCAAAGGAAGACTGTAGCCGCAAAAGAAACCGCTCATTGTCCAATTGTCGGAATCGGCGGATCCGCCGGAGGATTTGAAGCAGCGATGGAATTGTTGCGCCATTTGCCGCCAAGAACAGGAATGGCCTTTGTGGTTGTGCAGCATCTCGATCCGCATCATGCGAGCCGGCTTGCCAATTTGCTCGGGAAAGCGACCGCGATGCCAGTCAGCGAAATAGCGGGAACGACCAGCCCCAAACCAAATACAGTTTACGTCCAACCGCCAAACAAGTGCGTGATCGCGAAGAACGGCGCGCTCACTTTAGTCCGCCGCACGGAGAGACTCAACGTCGCGATCGACCACTTTTTTGAATCGCTCGCCGAGGCGTATGGACCGCATGCGATCGGCATCGTGCTTTCCGGGACCGGCAGCGACGGGACGGCCGGTTTGCGTGCGATCAAGGCGGCGGGTGGTTTGACTCTCGCGCAAACTGAAGAGAGCGCGAAGTTCAACGCTATGCCGCGCAGCGCAATTCGCTCCGGCTTTGTCGATCTTGTTCTTCCGCCACACGAAATCGCGCATGAAATCCGACGCATTGCCGATCACCCGTATATCCGCCGGCCGGTAAGCGATCCCGAGGAGATCGAAAAAGCGGCCTACCGGCAGGCCGATGATCTGGGCCGCATCTTTCTTTCCCTGAAAAAACAGATGGGTGTTGATTTCAACGCTTACAAAGAAACTACGCTACTCCGGCGCATCCAACGGCGAATGGCGTTGCATCGGCTCGAAAAGTTGAACCAGTACGCGCGGTTCTTGCGCGACAATAAGAAAGAGATCGAAGCGCTCTTTGACGATCTCCTCATTAACGTGACGCGGTTTTTCCGCGACAAGCAATTGTTTCGCGTGCTGAAGAGGCGTTTTTTGCCGGCCCTGTTCAAAAACAAAAGCAAAGATCGAGAACCGGAGTTGCGCGTCTGGGTGCCGGGCTGCGCCACTGGGGAAGAGGTTTATTCCCTCGCCATCTGCATTCTCGAAGCGCTCGGCAGTCGCCTTTCTAAAATGCGCATCCAGATTTTCGGCACCGATCTAAGCGAATCGGTCATCGAGCATGCGCGTGCGGGAATTTATCCGAGCGCGATCGAGAAGGACGTTTCACGTGCGCGACTGAAGCGTTTTTTCATCAAACGCGATAGCAGTTACCAAATTCACCGCAGTGTGCGCGATATCTGCACGTTCGCGCGGCAGAATATCACGGCCGATCCCCCCTTTTCGCGGCTCGACCTCCTCAGTTGCCGCAACGTTCTCATTTATCTCAGCCCGGAATTGCACAAACGCTGCATCCCGCAATTTCATTACGCGCTTAATCCGGGTGGCTATTTGATTTTAGGACCTGCCGAATCCGTCGGATTGTACGACGAGCTTTTCGAATTGGTGGATAAGAAGAACAAAGTTTACGTCGAGAAAAACGTGCCCACGCCGCATGATGTAAATCTTGCGCCCTATCAAGGTTTGGGGCTCGCACGTTCCGAAGTAAGATCGACATCTTCCAACAGCGCGGCTTTCAACGCGCAACTTTTGCAAATCGCCGATCGGATCATGCTCGGCGCTTACGCCCCAGCGGCAGTCGTGATCGATCGCGATCTGCACGTGCAACAGTTCCGTGGCCGTAGCGACCTCTTTTTCGAACACGCGCCGGGTCCAGCGACGCTCAATCTGCTGCAATTAGTGCGGCCTACCCTGGTGGTCGACTTACGCAGCACGATTCAGCGCGCAATCAAAACCGGCAGTCCCGCTCGCAAAGGACGGGCAGTGGTCAAACTCAAAGGCAGAGACTACGAAATAAATATTGAGGTTGTGCCATTCAAAATCCCCGCGTCCGATGAGTCGTGGTTTCTGGTTATTTTTGACGAGACCACCAAAGGCACCAAGCTGGAAAAATTGCCGCCGACGCTGGGAAAAACGGCTGGGCAACGCGAGATAACCGACCTGCGCCGCGAATTGGCTGCTTCCAAAGAGTCGTTGCAAGCCACTATCGAAGAACAGGAAGCGACCAATGAAGAGTTGAAGTCGGCCAACGAAGAAATCGAATCGAGCAACGAAGAGCTGCAATCCACGAACGAAGAACTGGAGACGGCGAAGGAAGAATTGCAATCCACCAACGAAGAGCTGACCACCTTGAACGAAGAGCTGAGCAATCGCAACCTTGAGATGATGGAACTGACCGGCGAGCTAAATAATGTGCTGGACAGCATTCAAATGCCAATCGTGATGGTGGACAATGCATTGACAGTGCGGCGCGCAACACTGGCAGCCCGCGGTGCCTTCAATATTTTGCCGACCGATATCGGCCGTCCCTTAAGCGAGCTGCGGCCTAACATCGATGTTCCCGATCTGGAAAATATTTTGCGCGAGGTGATCGAAACTTTAAGCACGCGCGATCGCAAGGTAACCGACAA
>QHNF01000130.1:2737-3215 GCA_003218345.1 Verrucomicrobiota bacterium
GCCGACGCGCCCAAAAGAGGGAGCCGAACAAAAGATGTCTCGTCGCCTAAATAAAAGAAAACAGCCAAAGCGCGATCACAAAAGCAAAGCTGCGCCTGTTAAACGCAAAACGATTCGAGCCCCGACGAAACTGGCGAAAGGAACGTCCCGCGTGCTGCGAAACTTTTCGGCAGGTGACGGGGAGCGGGCAGTCAGTAAAAATGGCGCGCCGATTCGTTCCAAGCGCGCGCCAGCGTTCCAATATCCAAGGACTGAATTGGAAGGTGCCATCCAGCGATTTGTCGATCTTTATGATTTTGCGCCGATAGCTTACGTCAGCTTCGACGGCGCCGGACGGATTGAGGAAGCCAATCTGGCGGCGACCGAGCTGCTTGGTGAACCACGGGATTTGTTAATTGGCCGTCCTTTCGCGTTCTATGTGGGCGATTTGGATTTGTTCATGCGGCACCTCCTTTATTGCCGGACGAGGGAGCAAAAG
>QHNF01000130.1:3247-10558 GCA_003218345.1 Verrucomicrobiota bacterium
GAACTGGAGTTAAAAACGCGAAAGCGCGAGCGGATTCCGGCGCAACTTTTAAGTACGCCGATCACTTCGACGACTAGAAACGGCGCGCTCCTCTATCAAACCGCGGTCATCGATTTGCGCGAGCGCAAGCAGCACGAACAACGGCTCGCGGAACAGGCGCGACTGCTCGATTTGAGCAACGACGCCATCATCGTTCGCGACGCGAATGACCGTATCACCTATTGGAACAAAGGGGCGGAAGAGATGTACGGCTACACGCGAGACGAAGCGCTGGGCAAAGTCACGCAGGAATTGCTGCAAATCCACTTCCCCGAGCCGGTGCGGAAAATCCACGAAAAGCTGCTCCATGAGAACCGTTGGGAAGGCGAACTCGTTCACACCGTGCGCGACGGCAAGCACATTACCGTCTTTTCGCGCTGGGCGCTGGAACGCGATGCACAGGGAAATCGCGCATTTATCCTCGAAACAAACAACGACATCACCGACCGCAAACGCGCGGAAGCCGCGCTGCAAAGAGCGAAACAACTGCTGGAAACGCGCGTGCGACAGCGGACGACTGAATTGCGCACTGCAAACAAGGAATTGCAAGACGAGATCGTCCGACGGAAGGGTCTTGAAGGCGAAATTCTTGAAATCAGCGATCGCGAACAGCAGCGTCTCGGGCAGGAATTGCACGATGGGATTTGCCAGCACCTCACCGCGGTCGCATTCATGGCGCGCTCGGTTGCCTTGCGATTGGAAAATCATCGCGTCGTCGATCCGAATGACCTCGAAAAAATCGCGCAGCTGGTGAACGAAGCGGCCACTGACACGCGCAATTTTTCCCGCGCCTTGCACCGCGCCGATGTTGACTCAGCCGGACTCGTAGCAGCCTTGGAAGATTTGGTTGACCGAGAAATCTGGAAAACGCCCTGCCGTTTGGAAATCAAGCCGGCCTTTCACATCGATGATGATGTGGCCGCGTCACATCTCTATCGGATTGCCCGGGAAGCAGTGATCAACGCCAACAAACATTCGCAAGCCCGCGAAATCGTGGTCGCTCTGACACGTTCGCGAAAGGAAATCGTCTTAACCGTGACCGACAATGGCGTCGGATTTCAGAACTCCACAAATAGCGTACGCGGGTTGGGTTTTCACATCATGAACTATCGTGCGCGCGCGATCGGCGGCCGCTTGAAAATCCAATGTCCAAAAGAAGGCGGAACACGAGTGGAGTGTCATTTGACGGATAAATCGCGCCGATCGCAGAAAAGCGAAAACGCCCGGCCCAAGTCGTTTCCCGCAAAAATCATCAAAGCATTAACGGCCCTGATCTAAATTTGCTACATCGGGCAAGCCACCGAGCGGCGAATCCTAAGAAGGGCAACTAAAAGGGAACTGAAATGATGTGCTGGAGCGCAGGGTGCGGAGGTAGGGTCGGCGCGCTGCGCCGACCGGACGCCGCAGCGCGGCGTCCCTAGCATTAAAATGAAACAGGCCAGATCGACCAACAACAATCCCAAATGCGATTCACCGGATGCGAAACGGATCGTAATCGTCGACGATCACCCGTTGTTTCGAAAAGGGCTCGAGCAATTGATTCATTCCAATGGGGCCTTCGCAGTCTGCGGCGAGGCAGGCAATGCCGCAGAAGCGATGGAGGTAATTCGCAAACTGTTTCCCGATCTCGCGATTGTCGATCTTAGTTTGCCCGGCGCGAACGGTATTGAGTTGATCAAAAACATTCGCGCCGAATTTCCGAAGCTGCCAATTCTGGTGCTCTCGATGCATGATGAATCGCTGTATGCAGTGCGCGCTCTTCGCGCCGGAGCAGCGGGTTATGTTATGAAGCATGAAGCGATGGCTAATGTGATTCAGGCGATTCACGAAGTTTTTAGCGGACGCCCTTATCTTAGCCCGACCATGGCAGCCCAGGTCATCACAAGAGCCGCCCGCGGCCAGCCCGAAGGTGAAACCGATCCTACTGAGAGACTCAGCGATCGCGAACTTGAAATTTTGGAACTGATCGGCAAAGGCAATGAAGTGCGCCAGATTGCGAAGCTTTTGCATCTCAGCCCCAAAACGGTGGAAACCCACCGAGCGCACATCAAAGACAAACTTGATCTGAGGAATTCGCGGGAAGTAGCGCGTTTCGCTCTGCAATGGCTCAGTGCGCGTAACGCGTAGCGGGCCCTGGAAGATAGGCTTCTAGCCTGTCTCGGCAGACAGGCATCTTGCATGTCGAGGTGACAAACGCGACAGGCTCGGAAGCCTGCCTGCCGAGACAGCCAAGATGGCTATCCTCCAGGAGTTGCACGGCCTCGTCGCAACACTTTCTCTTTTGTTGCGAAGGAACCGGGCGCATATTTCCTGCGATGGATTCGACGAACCGCGATGCTGTTGATGAACTGCTTCAGACTTATAGCGAAACCGGCGGCATAAATTATCTCGATGCTGCTGCCACGCTCCCCTCACGCCTCGCAATCGAAGCGGCATGCGGCGAACTGATGAGCCTGATGTTTCCCGGCTTCCGCAGTGAAGCGCTGGTTAGTTCTGAAGACCTGGCTGACACGACTCGCACTCGCATAAGAAATTTGCACGCGCGGTTGAAAACAGAGATTTGCAGAAGTCTGGGCAAAATCCCGCCTCACGAAGCGACGGAAGCAAAGGCGGAGGAATTTCTGGCGCGCTTCATGTCGAAGCTGCCGCAGATCCGCAAAACGCTTTGGACAGATATTGATGCTGCCTACGAGGGCGATCCGGCGGCCCAGAGCTATGAGGAAATAATCCTGGCTTATCCTGCGCTTGAAGCGATCGCGATCCAGCGGATGGCGCATGAGCTTTACTTAAATGAGTTGCCCTTGATTCCGCGCATCATGACCGAATGGGCGCACAGCCGCACCGGGATCGACATTCATCCCGGAGCGAAGATCGGCTCGCATTTTTTTATTGACCACGGAACAGGCGTGGTGATCGGCGAAACGACTGAAATTGGATCACGGGTAAAATTGTTTCACGGTGTTACGCTCGGCGCGCGTAGCTTCCAGAAAGACGAGCATGGCAAGATCAAAAAAGGCGGCAAACGCCATCCAAAAGTGGAGGACGACGTCACGATTTATCCAAATTCGACCGTGCTCGGCGGACAGACGGTAATCGGCGCCCGCAGTACCATCGGCGGCAATGTTTTTCTCGTGCAAAGTGTCCCGCCAGATTCGCTCGTGTATTACGAGGAAAAACAACTGCGTATCGTGCCAAAACAAAAACACAAACCGGCGACCACTCGCGATGAATTTCGCGAATGAAGCGCGGCACGAGTGTAGCAGAGGCATCTTGCCTGTGGGGCAGCCCGCCGGCCCCACAGCCGTGTCGGCCGTGCCAGGAGCTCTGCACGCATGCTATGATAGACGCGACCGCCGGATACGCCGACGATTACGAGCAAGAGTAAGGGTAAGATTTGATGATTTACCTCGATTATAACGCAACGACGCCGCTGTGCGACGCAGCACGTGAGGCGATGTTGCCGTATCTCGGCCGGCAGTTTGGAAATCCATCGAGCGTGCACGCGGCTGGACGCGAAGCGCGCGCGGCCATCGATAATGCACGGGACAATCTGGCCGCGTTGCTACGCGCAAAACCGCACGAGCTGATTTTCACAAGCGGTGGAACTGAGTCATGCAATCTCGCCGTGCTCGGCCTGGCGCAATGTCAATCTTCCCGCGGCGGGCATATCGTTTCGAACAAAGCCGAACACCATGCGGTGCTGAATGCGCTTGAACATTTGGAAAAGCATCTGGATTTCGAAGTGACCTGGCTAAACATTGCCGAAAACGGAATGATCGATCTCGATCAGCTCGCCGATTCCATCCGGTCTGAGACAAGACTCGTCTCGATCATGACCGCAAATAACGAGACGGGTGTAATTCAGCCGATGCGCGAAATTTCGCAAATATGCCGCGAATGCGGTGTTCTGCTGCACAGCGACATGGTCCAGGCGTTCGGCAAGATCGACACCGACCTCTCCCTGCTCGATGCCGCCAGTTTTGCGGCGCACAAATTTTGCGGACCGAAAGGGGCTGGATTTCTATTTTTGCGCAGCGGCTTGTCAATCCAGCCAATCATGTTTGGCGGCGCGCACGAAAACGAGCGGCGACCAGGCACTGAAAATGTCGCGGCAATCGCTGGAATGGCTGCCGCCGCCGATTGGGCGCTGCGCGATCGAGCGGATGAACAGAACCGTGAAGCGCAACTGCGAGACGAATTGTGGAGACGGATCGCCGAAATTTTCCCTGAAGCGCAACAAAATGGCGAAATCAGTCACCGGCTTGCTAATACACTCAACGCAAGTTTCACCGGCATTGATTCGGAAACGATGTTGATGGCGCTCGATTTGGAAGGTGTTTGCGCGTCGAGCGGATCGGCCTGCATGGTCGGTTCCGTCGTGGCCTCACACGTGTTGCTCGCGATGGGTTTGTCGATGGAACGAGCAAGTTCAGCCGTTCGCTTCTCGTTAGGCAAGCAAACAACCGCGAAAGAAATCGGCGATACCGCTGAAGCAATGGACCGTATCACAAGTCGCCTGAACAAAGCGATCAGCGCATATGCCTTTGCTTAGGCAGCTGGAATTCATTTCTGTAGGGCAGGCGCTCCGCTTGCCACCTCCAGACCCGGCAACCGAGGCGGTTGCCGTACCATCTCGTGGTCTCGATGTAGAGGCTACGGCACGCGAAATCTTGAGATCATTAGGCGCTACAAAACTTGCGAGCGAACTTCGCGTGGAATGGAACGCGCGTCTGAAAACGTGCGCCGGCCGCGCCGATTATCGCTCCAAATTAATCTCATTAAATCCACAGCTTGTTCATAATCCAAGTGAGATCGATCGAACACTTCTCCATGAACTTGCACACATTCTCGCGCAGTTTCGTGCTGGCCGCAGGCGCATCCTACCACATGGCACCGAGTGGCGACAGGCCTGTTGTGACCTGGGAATCGCCGACGAAAAGTGTTGTCATAATCTGCCGTTCCGGGTCAGCGAACGTGCTCGGCGATATCTATACAAGTGTCCGCATTGTCAGCGTGATTTTCCTCGCGTGCGCCGGATCAAACGCGCAGTCGCGTGTCTGACCTGTTGCTGTGTGCACAATGGCGGCGAGTTCGACGCACGGTTTCGATTGCGGCTCGTAAGGTAGCGCGAGCGTTCCCGCTGCGATTCACTGATTCGCAAGCTCGCCAGCGAACGAGTCCGTCCGATTGGCGGACCAGAGGCTCGCGCTACTCTTCGTCGGCTTTCTCCCCGCGCAATTTTCCTGGATGTCATGTCGAGACATTTCTTATTGATCTTGCCGCGCGACGCTAGAAGAACAGTTAGAGATTCCTCGACTCCGCTCGGAATGACAAAGAAGACGAGACTCACGCTTCGTTCCCGTTCCCTTCGCGCTTGGTAGCTTTCTCGCCGCGCAATTTCGCCTGGATAAACATGTCGATATTGCCGTCCATCACATCCTGCACGTTGCTCGTTTCTGCTCCGGTGCGGTGGTCCTTCACCATTTGGTACGGCTGGAAAACGTACGAGCGAATTTGACTTCCCCACGCAATTTCGCCTTTCTCTCCGTATTGCCGCTCCATCTCGGCGCGTTTCTTGTCTTGTTCGACCTGGTAAAGTTTCGCTTTCAACATTTTCATCGCGAGCTCGCGATTGCGCCCCTGGCTGCGCTCAGCCTGGCAAGCGACCACAATTCCGCTCGGTTTGTGCAGGATTCGCACCGCGGTTTCTACCTTGTTGACGTTCTGTCCGCCTTTGCCGCCGGCGCGAAATGTATCGATCTCCAGATCGGCGGGATTGATTTCAATCGGAGCGGTGTCGGCAATTTCAGGAACAACATCGACACTTGCGAATGAAGTGTGCCGCCGCTTGTTCGCATCGAACGGCGAGATACGCACCAGCCGGTGCACGCCGCGTTCGGTCTGCATATGTCCGTAGGCATACTCGCCGGTCACGAGCAAGGTCACTGATTTAATTCCGACTTCTTCGCCCTGCTGAATGTCCACGGTCTGAGATTTAAAACCGCTTCGCTCGATCCAGCGTTGATACATCCGCAGCAACATATCGGCCCAGTCGCACGACTCTGTTCCACCCGCGCCGGAATGAATAGTGAGAAATGCATTGGCACGATCGTTCTCGCCGGAAAGAAACTGACGCAATTCGAACTCTTCCAATTTGTGAACCAATCGGTCATGCTCGGTCGCAACTTCATTCTCTGCGTGAGCGCGACCAGCCGGATCGCTTTCTTCCGCAGCCAGCTGCTGCAACGCGCTGAAATCCTCGATTTCACGTTCCAACTCTTGAAATGGATTAACCAGCGAGCGTAATCGGGAAACTTCCTCGACATCGGCCTGAGCGCGCTCGCGATCCGACCAGAAATCGGGCGCAGCCATGCGACCTTCGATTGCGACTAGATTTTTCCGCAGCTTTTCGACGTCAAAGAAACCTCCGCAATTCGCGGACGCGCGACTTCAAATCCTCAGCATCTGGGATGGAGATTTCCGTTGGCATGCAGAAAGATAATTCAACCGGCGTTCGATGCAAAAGGTAGCGACCTCTAGTACGAGCGCATTTCGTGATCTCTGGGGAGCACAGGCTGCCAGCCTGTTGTCGTCGGCAGCTTGCCGACGACTCCCACGTGTTGCCAGGATTCCTTGTATCGAACGGTCGAACAGCTTTTCGGCAGGCTGCCGAAAAGGACAGGCTGGCAGCCTGTGCTCCCCAGAAAAAGGCGCGCTACCCTACCTGCGCGCGGAATCGCTGGGCTTCGGTTTTGCAGCGCGCGCAGGCTCGAGGCGAAAAATTGTTTCGCCTTCTTTCATCAGATCAAGGCGATCGCGCGCAATCGTTTCCAGATATGTCACGTCGGTCTTGAGCAAGTTGACCTCACGAGTCTGACGGGCGAGCAAACTTTGCTGATCGTTTACTTGTTGTTGCAAGTTGTCGATCTCCGCTCGGCTCCGCATTAGTTTTTTATAGGGCGGAACGAACAAGCTTACGATCACGAGCCAGATCGCAAGCACCAGCAGAACGCGAAGGATCCGGTTCAGTCGCTGCCACACCGTGGCTTCGCGACGCGCGCGGAAATCGGCGTAAGTGTGATCCACTTAGGGGATTGTAGCGCCGTACACAGCTTTGTCACCAAGTTCTTCTTCAATTCGCAACAGCTGATTGTATTTCGCGATGCGATCGCTGCGGGAAAGCGATCCTGTTTTAATCTGACCGGCATTGGTCGCGACTGCGATGTCGGCGATGGTTGCGTCTTCAGTTTCGCCCGAGCGATGACTAATCAC
>QHNF01000131.1 GCA_003218345.1 Verrucomicrobiota bacterium
TTTGTCCCACGGATTTCGCTCCACGCAAAACTTGAAGTAACTGTTCCAAACTCGGCTGGGAACGCGCTGCTGTACCTCAAATGCCGGCATGTGACGGTAAAATTTTTCGCGACTCGTGAGTGTGTGCCGCAAAGCGGAGAAGAATTTGCCGGGTCTTTCAAGAATTTCGGGCATCGGGTTAATGAGTCCTTGATAACTGCGCGGCTGATGCCCTTCAATAGGCGGTGTGATCGGCGTCACGACATCGGTCGGGCCGCAATATTTCGAGAGGAAAATCTCAATGCTGGTGCCTGCGGTCTTTGCCGTCTTGATAAAGATGAATTTATGTTTGTGGGACAGAATCATGGAACGGGACTTAAAAAGATAGACAAAACCCAATCTGACAAAAATTGTAGGGCAACCGCTTCGGTTGCCGTGAACGCCGACATAAATTGTAAAGCGGGCAGCTTGGCAGGCGGAGCGCCTGTCCTACGATGTTTTTTCGCTATTGGGAATCACGTTCGCCAACACTCGCGCAATCGCGCGGTCACTGTAAATTTGGAACCGCGCGCCGATGATCTCTCTTCAGAAACGGTTTCTGTTCGTTCACATTCCAAAGACCGCTGGTAACTCGATTCAAAGTATCCTTCGAGATCACTCGGAGGATGAACTCGTAGCTTTGCGGGACGAACAGGACGGGATCGAGCGTTTTGGGCTGCGCAATCCGAAGTACAAGATCAAGAAACACTCAACGCTGATCGAGTACAAGACGGCGCTCGGGGAAGCTCAGTTTAGCCCCCTCTACAAGTTTACGTGCGTGCGGAATCCATGGGACCGGATGGTCTCGTTATATTTTACCCCTACGCAAAGTCCGGGACCTTGGGACCGGAAGAAATTCAGAAAAGTTATTTCAGAAGCTCTGTCGGTTTCAGAATATCTGCACCTGGAAAAGCGCGAAAAAGATCCGTTCGGCAACGTCGATTACATCATGCGTTTCGAGGATTTAACGAACGACTTTTGCACTGTCTGCGGCATGTTGGGCATCTCGCCGGCGACGCTGCCGCGGTATAACCGCTCCAGCCGCGAAGATTATTCGAAGTATTACGATGATGAGCTTCGTGAATTGGTGCGCACGCGGTTTGCTGCCGAGATCGAGCGCTTTGCGTACACGTTCGAAGAGCGATGAGACCTACAATTTTCCGAGCGTGACGTACTCGCCGTTCGGATGCTGAAACCATTCCGGCAGCTCGATCCCTGCGGCCAACATGCTCTCGTAACAGTTTTGAGTGATATCACCCCGTCGGGTGCTCTCTCCAAAGACTGCGAAATTTTTCTCCGTCACAAACAACCGGTGCTCGGGCAGCTTTGGCACGTCCTCCTTTAGGTCATCCATTGCTTTGGCGCTAGGAATGTGGTCGGGCAAATGCGTGAACAGCTGCCTGAGCACTTTGGCGCGCAGGATCTGATGAATCCATATTTGGGACCAGCCCTTTCGTTCCAAGTAAATATCGCCAAATAGGTTCTTAATTTTGTGAGGGTAAAGAGTCAGCTTGGGGCTGCTCAATGTCGCCCTGCATCTGCAGAATAAGAAGCCATCTACCTCTGGCGAGCGCATGGCATGAGAGATGAGACTTGCGACCTTGTCTGTAGGAATCTCAATCGGGTATTTGTCGTCCACGCACCAGTAGATCCACTCTTCGTCATCAATGTTCGCCAGCAAATGCAAAACCGTCCCCTTAATGTCCGAGGGCGATGTCAGATACCTGACTCGTTTCGTGTTGGTCCCGCCAAGCTCCTGATAAGGAACGTAGAAAACAAAGGGATGATCCGGCCACAGCCGGTCGTACTGAAAGATGACGTGCCGCGTGATCGCTCGATAGCGATCACAGGTCAGAACGATCGCTTTTATCTTATTCGGAAAATTCATAGCCGAACCGCTCAATATCCACTCTGAACGTGTTCGCAATCACGTCGCGTGTCCGCGAATTGTAGTACTCAGTGTAGTGCCGCGCCCTCGGGTTGGCTCTTCGATGCGGCAACTTCTCGTTGAGACCGAGCTTCTGCGCCACAAAAGCCCAGTCGTCGTCGAGCCGTTCGAATTTTCCAATGAAATCGGCGAGCACATTTCCGTTGGGATCGACAAACCAATCCAATTGGTAGCGGTGCGGGGAAGAATGAACGCAAGTGGCGCTGCTGTACTGGATCCAATCGACGAAGTTTTCGAAGGTCATTTCGCTTCTGAGCTGCAACGCTTCCGTGCGCTCATAGAGCGAAACGACACGGTCCCACGGGTTGCGAACAAAACCGAATTTGAAGTAGGTCTCGAATTGCTGGCGGCCGATTTCTCTCCGGCGCTCCTCCGAAAGCAATAAATAAAGAGAGGCCAGAATCCGGTTCTTTCTTCCGCCGTAGCGCGTCCAATACGTCTCCATCTGGTTTTTGATCTGCCATAAATTCAGATGCGGTCTCCATGCCTTGCCCAGAATGGCCCGAACACTGGTCGAGCCAGTCTTAGGCACCTCAACGAAGATGCACTTGTGTTTGTGGGAGATCACAGCAATCAGGCTGGCGTATTACAGTAGTGGAGTTCTAGACTGTGACATTACTCCAACGATCCCGGACTCCAACGCTCCATTGCTTGGAAGATTGGGTCGGCCGGGACTCGAACCCGGAACCAACGCCTTAAAAGGGCGCTGCTCTACCGATTGAGCTACCGACCCGCGTGGAATAAAGTTTGTAATCCAGATCGAACACCGCTGCAAGAATTGGGAGGCGCGACCGCCAGGCGCGCCGTGAGTGCAATTGTTCGTCGACTCGGCACGCCTTAGTCGCTAGGATTTCAGAAACACCACCAAATCACGTAGAGAATTGTTTTGTCGATCTAATCGAAAGATCGACAGGCCTGCCTCCCTGGCCGCTTTCCAATCGCGGTCTGAATCATCGCCAACATGGAGGACCTCGTTTGGTTTCAGGTCGATAAATTTGAGGGCACGCCGGAAAATTTCCGGATCGGGCTTATCGGCGCCGATCTCGCTAGAAACAAATACGTTCGTGAAAAATTTCGAGACGCCGAGGTGTTCGAGAATAAATCGCAAGCGCCCGTCAAAATTTGAAATCACGGCGAGCTGAAACCGCGGCTGCAGTTTCTTCAACACCTCGAAAACGTCCGGGTAAGCCTCCCAAACGCCGGCTTCGGCAAAATGTTCATAAGCGATCTCGAAAAAATTATCGCGATCAAATTCGCTTAGTGAAGGCGCGACCTGATCGAGCACAAGATCGACAAGTTGGCGCCACCAGCCTTTGTCATCATTTTCACGCGGCCCGACGATCGCGGGGCGCGGTGGCATTTGCTTCCAGGCGCTATGAAACGCGCGATCGAGGTGATGCGGATCGAGCGTCAGCCCCACCTCGCTGCCGACGAGCGCGTAATGATCGCCGACTGTCTTGGTTAAATAAAAAAGCGTTCCAGCCGCATCAAAAAAGATCGCTTTTAATCCTTTCGCTTTGTTTTTTGTAACCATGAACGCGGTAGATCGATGGAAAGTTGTTTTGACGCTGATTGCAATCTTTGTTGCAGGCGGGGTGGCCGGTGGATTTCTCACAATCCGCGCGATGAAATTCGAGATGCTCCGTCGGAGCGAAGCGCCGCTTGGAACAGCTTTGCGATGGATCGCTGGCGCGCACGTTTGGCATCTCACGCCAGAGCAGGAGCTGAAGCTGAGGCCGATCGCGCAGGAAGAAGACAATGAGTTGCGCAACATGTATGCGTTGAATTTGCGCGAGATAGATGGAATTCTCGACCATGCGCAAGATCGAATGAATCCGATCCTTCGGTTGGATCAGGAGCAACGATTGCGACAAATGGCGGAAGAACGAAAACAACAATTGGAGCAATGGTTTAACGTGCCCGAGCCACCTCTGCCATGAATATGAGTGATGAGCTGCGTGTTTCACCGAAGCGGATGCAATCCGCCGGCGAAGAACTGGCGAACAGCATCAGTCACGGAATTGGATTGTGCGCAGCGGTGGTCGGCGCGCCGATTCTTCTACTCGAAGCGCGTCGTAGTAGCCCCGACTTTTTTCTCGGCACGGTGATTTTTGTGGTCACGATGTCGATGTTGTATCTCGGTTCAACGCTGTACCACGCCTGGCCGCAAACGCGCGGGAAATCGGTTTTGCAGACGTTAGATCACTCGGCAATCTTCTTGCTGATCGCCGGAACATACACGCCATTCACGCTGGGCCCGCTTCGCGGTTTCTGGGGATCCACCATGCTCGCACTTGTTTGGGCGCTCGCGATTTTCGGCGTTTTCTTAAAGACAACTCGGGGGCCCTCGCGCCATCCGAAACTTTCGATGACTCTCTATCTCGGCACCGGTTGGCTGGCGCTTATTGCAGCTCGCCCGATGACGTTGGCGATTCCGTTCCCTGCACTGGTTTGGCTTGTAGCGGGCGGCATCGCCTACACCACGGGCGTGTTATTTTTCGTGAACGAGCGTTTGCGCTACGCTCATTTTGTCTGGCACTTGTTCGTCCTCGCCGGTTCGGGCTGTCACTTTGCGGCTGTTTTCTCCTGTGCGGCCTGAGTTTACGTAATCTGAAATTTCGCACGAGTGATCAGCCAGAAAAGGATGACAGTGAGAAACGAAAGCGGCAGCCAGGCAAGCACCGACGCGACGCACAAGAGAAGAAACAGCCCAACGTCAGTAGCACCGGCCGATGGAAGCGCCGCGCGCAACTCGAGTTGATCGCGCAGCATTCCGACCGTGATATCATTAAGCCGCGATTCATCGAAACCACTCTTATATAAGTTTGTTTTTGCGTCGCGGCCGCGCAGGAACGCGCGAAAAAGCCTCCTCGGTGCAACGATCAGCCCGGCGCCGAACGCACCAAAGTTAAGAATCCACGCCGCATGATAACGCGCGCAGCCACTCGCAATTTCCCATGCGGCGATTTCCGCTTCCCCGGGCCAATCTGTTTCATACTCGGCCGCGATGTGATGGAAATCGTGTAAGCGCGCTGCGGCCACCCGCGCTGGCCAATTCGGAAAATAAAAAGGGATTGGCTTAGCCTCGACGCGCACCCAGCGATCGCGGTAACCGCCATCGGGGCCGAGTTTCGCATCACAAAAAAACAAATTGCGCGCTTCGAGCAAGGAAAGGTCATCCGAATATCGAACCATGGTACTGGACAATTTACTCAGTGACGCGCTAATTAGCAGCGGGATGTTGCCGGTTGAACATAACGATCCAGTCAACGCTAGGATTCTCGCGATTTCCGAGGACAAGATCGAAGGCTTCGTGCGCGATCCCTTCGAGGAAATCGCGAGACGCTCAGGCGTAGATGTCGATGCTGTGATGGCACGCATCGCCGCGATGCTGCGCGCGGGAACGATCCGCAGGGTCCGGCAAATGCTGCTGGCGACCAATTTGGCTGATGGCGCGCTCGTGGCGTGGAAGGTTCCTGAGAATAAGGTCGATGCCGCGTTCGACTGGATGTTTCAGCGCGATCCTTTTTCCGGACACGTGGTACTGCGCTCAACCGAAACAGCGACCGCGGGATCGGATTACAAATTATGGACAACAGTAAAAGTGCCGCACGGATTTTCGCTGCAGGGTCATTGCGAATTGCTGGCGAACAAAGTCGGTGCGGAACGTTTCCGGGTCATGCCAGCGAAAGGGATTTTTACTCTTGGCGTCGGCCACGTTCGTCGAAAAACGATTGAGCCCGGCAGCAAAGCAGATCAGCCGGCAAAAATGATTCCGGTGCAAGTTGTCGATCTTAGCGAGCACGAATGGAAGATTCTGCTCGCACTCAAGCGAGAATTGGCTCCGGAGGAAATTCAGCGAACCCCGTGGACACGCCGCGCTGAAGAAGCGGGTGTTTCGCTTGATGAATTTTATCGCGTCGCCGAGCAGTTGAATGCGCGAAAGGTCATTGGGCGTTTTTCAACTTTTCTCGAACACGTCAAACCGTCGGCCGGTGGAGTTCGTGTCACGCGTTTCAATGCGCTGTTTCATTGGGCAGTGCCGCCCGGTCGCGAGATGGAAGTTGGCGGCGAAGTCGGTCGGCATCACATCCTCACTCATTGCTATTGGCGCGAAGCCGGCCCCGAATTTAAGAACGTCAACATCATGGCCGTAGCGCACGGCACGGATAAACAACTGCTCCTCGACCACAAAGCGGCGATCGATCAACATCTTCGCGCCAGCAGCATCCCAGTGGAATACACGAACGTTTTCTGGGGCGGACGCAGTGAGATCAAGCCATCGGAAATTTCGCCGCATGTCTACCGCGACTGGCTGGCGCAGCAGTTGAAAAGTTGAGAACGTTAAGAGTCGCGCGCGAACTGCGCGCGATAGGTCTGATCCAGGTTCCGCAAGAGAGCGATGGCAAATTTCTGACGATCAACTTGTCGATCTAACGCCATAGCCAGGGAAATTGCCCGGCTTTGGAGCTCTCTCGGAAAATCTGCGCAGGATTGATTCACATTGACGCCAATCCCGACGATAGCCAGATGCGTGGCTTTTTCCTGCGCGCGCATCTCCACGAGGACGCCAGCGACCTTGCGTCCCTCGATTTGGACGTCGTTGGGCAGTTTAATCGTTGGGCTGATGGAAAATTCTTGTTGGATTGCGCCGGAAATAGCTTCGGCTGCCCACGCAGTCAGTCGTGGTGAACTCGCTATATCGATCCTCGGTCGCAAAAGGATCGAAAACCAAAGCCCTTTTCCCGCCGCTGATTCCCACCGCCTGCCGCGCTGACCGCGCCCGGCAGTTTGACGTTCGGCAAACAAAACCAGACCTTCCTTTGAATTTGCAGTCGCGCCTTGCAAGATCGCGTCGTTGGTTGAGCCAGTCTGCTCAAGCACGACCATCTCCCGGCCGATGACAGCATTGCGGAAGTGGGCTCGGAGTTCATCAGCGCCCAATCGATCCAAAATCTCAGCCGGGAACATGAGTCATTTCCAGCCCAATGTCGATCGCGCGCGCGTCGTTGGTTAGACCGCCGATGGAAATGTAATCGACTCCCGTGGCTGCGATGCGCTTTACATTTTTCAGCGTGATGCCGCCACTCGCTTCGAATTGGATATTGTTCCGTCGGAGGGCGACGGCCTCTCGAATCTGGGCGGAGGTCATATTGTCGAGAAGGATGACGTCTATACCGTCAATTTCGACAAAAGCGCGCGCCTGTTCCAAGTCATCAGCCTCCACCTCAATGCGGATGTCTGGTCGGTCTTGGCGAATCTGGCGAATTCGATCGGCAAATCTGGAAAGTCCCCCGAAGGTAGCCAAATGATTATCTTTTACGAGCACCATGTCGTACAAGCCAAAGCGATGATTAGCCCCGCCCCCAGCGACCACTGCAGCCTTTTCCAATGCGCGCAGCCCGGGCGTGGTTTTGCGGGTGTCCAGTATCTTCGCTGACTGGTTCCCAACGGCGTCGACAAATTGGCGCGTGATCGTTGCGATCCCGCAGAGACGTTGCAAAAAATTCAGCGCGACGCGTTCCGCCGTCAGGATCGATCGCGCCAGCCCACGCAGTTCAATAATAACATCCGCCGCAACAACCTCCTCGCCATCGCGGCGAACGATCTGGATGTCTGTTGAAGGATCGACCTGCCGAAAGACTTCCGCCGCTGCTCCGGTGCCGGCGAGGATGGCTTTTTCACGTGCAACGATGCGGCCGGTCGTGTGCAGCGTGTCCGGCACGAAAAACTCAGTCGTGATATCGCCTTTTCCGATGTCTTCTTTGAGTCCGGCGGCGATCGGGTCGTAATGGTCAGGCTTCATGAGGCAGGCGAACAAGCACGATAAGAAAAACCCTGAAGCCGGCAATCTTACGATTGCGATTACTTTTAGGTTCAATCAGACGAAAAAAAGATTCGGGCAGCGCACGCTAAGGAGAAACACCGAATATAAGAAAACGTGCAACTACCCGAATCGCCTTAACCTATTAGATTCGAC
>QHNF01000129.1 GCA_003218345.1 Verrucomicrobiota bacterium
GAACACTTCCATCTCGCCGGTTCGATAGGTTTTGTGCACATCGACGAGCCTAACGAGTGCGCCGTTATTCATATCGATTTGTTTCTTCTCACAAATATTGTAGTCGTGTCTCTGTGAGACGCGCGGTGCGTGCACTGCAAGCGCCTCAGCGCCACGCTCTGCGCAGCAAAGCGGCTACAGCAGTCCGCGAGCAATGAGACGAATTGTCTTTCCACGATGGCTACGGAAACCGACGCGGCCCGCCGCCGAAGGGATTTGCGGAAGGCTGTGGCGCATTAGTTGTTGAAGCAAGCTCGGCTGTCACCACGCGATCGCCTTCTTGCAAGCCTTCGACCACCTCGGTCATAATCCCATCACTGATCCCGGTTTTGATCTTCACCGGCTGCGGATGGCTGTCGCCAGAGGGCAAGACGTAAACTGTGCGCTCATCGCCCTCGTGCGCCGCACCGCCGCGGCCTCCCCCAGGCCGCCCCGCACGACTCGTCTCCGTTCGTTTTGTCTCAACCGGAGTCGCATCCGGCGGTCGATAGCGCAGCGCCGCGTTCTTGATTTGCAGTGCGTCATCGTTGTGCGCGATGATGATTGAGACGTTCGCTGTCATTCCCGGTTTCAATTTCAAATCCTGATTGCTTACCCCGATAACCGTGTCGTAGGTCACGACGTTTTGCACAGTGATAGGTGCGTTCCGCACCTGAACAACTTTTCCATGAAACGTCTGCATGGGAAAAGCGTCTACTGTGAAATCGACATTCTGATCGATCTTAACGACACCCACGTCCGCTTCGGCGACATTTGCGTCGATCTGCATCTTGGTTAGATCGTTCGCAATCGCAAAGATCACCGGCGCCTGCAAACTGGCTGCGACGGTCTGGCCAACGTCGACACTGCGCGAAATCACCACCCCGTCGATGGGCGAAGTGATTGTGCAATGCTCGAGATCGGCCTTCGCTTTATCGAGCGCGCCCTGTTTGATCTTCACGCCGGCTTCGGCTTGATGAAGGGTCGCCACCGCCTGATCGACGTCAGCCTGCGACGAAGTCTTCTTCGCAAATAATTCCTGGGTGCGTTTGGCGTTTATTCTCGCGAGCTCAAGCGCAGCCTGCGCGTTGGCGAGGTCGCCCTCCGCCTGAGTGACGGTGGCCTGAAAAAGCGCCGGATCGATCTGGGCGACCACCTGGCCGGCTTTCACCTGGGAATTAAAATCCGCGAACAACTTCGCGATATTGCCTGAAACTTGACTCCCGACCTGCACATTGACCACTGGATTGAGCGTGCCGGTCGCGGTAACAGCCTGAGTAATGGGGCCGCGCGTGATGGTTGCAGTCTGATAATTCGCAATGCTTCCGTTGCGGCATTGGCGCACAACAAAGGCAATAATGAGCAGCCCGACGATCAGAGCGATCCAAGGGAAAAAACGTTTCATGCAGATCGCGATTAATTTGACTGCCCACGCGTGTCATCTCGAACCGCGAATGCGGTGAGGAACCTCGCAGAATGCCGCTCATCACGTGAGATAGGTTGCGTGACCTCGGGACGCCTGAGGGGTCCCTCACTTCGTTCGGGATGACAATGCGAGTCATTCATCGTGTTTGATCGATTGCGCGTAACTATATGTTAAGACAGACAAACGCGATGCGACGTTACATCGAAATCTACTCCATAATGCTGCGCAACTCGCTCATTCGCGAGCTGAGTTTCAAAGCAAATTTCCTGCTATGGATGATTGTCGAGATCCTTTGGTTTTGCGGGCAAATTGTTTTCTTCAGTATCATCTTTGGGCAGGTCGATCGCATCGGTGATTGGACAAAATGGGAGGTGGTGCTGCTGGTCGGCACGCATCAGATGATCGCCCAACTGTTCCAGGCGTTCTTTTTTATGAACGTGGCAAATATTCCCGAACTCGTTCGCACGGGAAAACTGGATTCCCTGCTGGTTCTGCCGATTGACAGCCAGTTTGCCGTTTCCACGAAACAGTTCGGCCTCGACAGCATCGTCAACGCTGCGCTCGGTGGCGTAGTCGTTTGCATCTCGCTTTCGCGCCTTAACGTTGTGCCAAATCCGATGTCGATCTTGCTTTACTTGGTTGCGCTCGGATTCGGCATCGCCGTGCATTACTCCATTATGCTCGGCCTGGCAGCGGTAAGCTTCTGGATCGTGCGCGCGCAAGGACTGGTTTACGGCTATTTTAATTTTCTGAACATCGCGCGTTATCCCGACGCGATCTTTCCACCATTCTTCCGGTTGATTTTCGGCTGGATCGTCCCGGTAGTCATTATCGCAAACATTCCCGCGCGCCTGTTGATCAAGTCGCTCGGACAACCCTGGCAGTTGATGCTGCATCTTGTCATTGCATCGAGCATTATTTTTTTCCTGTCCCGCGCATTCTGGAAATTTGCCCTGCGCCATTACTCGAGCGCCAGCTCGTGAATCTCCGAATTTTTTAACCGAATCCGCTTGCGCCGTCTGGGAAATGTTCTTAATTAAGCCTCCATTTTTCCGGCGCCATGGGGGTTAAGGGCGCCTCGCACGCTATGGCAAAACCAACGAAAAAGAAGAGTTCTGCGAAAAAGTCCGCTGCGCGTAAAGCGCGACCAGCGCGCAAGGTCTCCAGGTCTGCACACAAGGGGCCGGCGCCGAAAAAGGCCGGGCAGGCCACCAAAACCACAAAATATTCGGCCACAGCTTCCAAATCGAGACGAGCAACAATTGAGTCTCCGGCTGTTCTGCTGGGCCTGAACAATCGTGGAAAAAAACTCGATCCTTTTACGCGCAAGCAGAAGGAAAAACTTCTTCAGCTTCGGGACGCAATGGTCGATTCCATGGCTGGCGTAGCCCAGGATACTCTTCGCTCGCGCGCGGAAGGCAGCGAAGCTTCCGCTTTTGGAATGCATCAGGCCGATGCCGGGTCAGACGCTTACGATCGCGATTTCGCGTTGAGTTTGCTTTCCCAGGAACAGGACGCGCTTTACGAAATCGACCAAGCGCTCAAGCGCATCGAGCTTGGGACGTACGGAAAATGCGAGATGTCCGGCAAGCCAATCCCCCGGGCCCGGCTGGAAGCCATCCCGTTCGCGCGGTTCACTGTTGAATGCCAATCGCAGTTGGAAAAGCAAAATAAAGCGTCGCGGGTCCGTCAATCGGTCACCTCTCTGTTCGGCTTGACCGAAGAAGAAGGTGGCGAGGCCGAAGAGGAGGAAGTGGCACCGACGGAAGCGAAGGAGTGACACATCATGGCGCAGGAAATTGTCACGCTGGAATGCACCGAGGCGAAAGCCTTGGGCAAACCCGTCTCCCGTTACATGACCACGCGGAACAAAAAAAGCCCACGCACGCCCAATCGGCTTGAGAAAAAGAAATACAATCCGTTCTTGAGGCGGCACACCTTGCACCGCGAAACCAAATAATTCTCAATGGGTCCTAAAACTGCCAAACGCCGTTCCGCCTTTCGCCGCGCGAATCGCGCCATGCCGCGCCGCCGGATCGATATCGCCATTGAGGCCATCGATTACAAGAATCCCGATCTCCTGAAAAAGTTCGTCACCGAGAGTGGCAAAATTCTTCCCCGCCGCGTCACTGGCATGCCGGCGCACCTGCATCGCAGGATTACGCGCGAGATCAAGCGCAGCCGCTCCGTGTTGTTGATGAAGTAGTCCCTCTTGGGATCATGCATTGCGGCAGTGCCTTGCCGCATTTGTCTCATCTGCCGCATTGGCCCATGTGACCAATGTGAGAAGAATGAGACCTATACATCACGCCTTCCGCGTTTTTTCCCCTTGCTCGATCAGGTTCCAAAATTCGCGCGTTTCGCCCAGTTGCGCGTCTTCCGATACCGGCAGTTTGCTCCGGAAAAGAAAATCACGAAACGTGTTCTTGTGCAAAACGCGATGGACCTTGATGCCCTCGTCCGTCTTCGCAAAATAAATCCGGTAATCTTTTGCGCGATAACGATACAATTTTTTCCCCTCGCGCTGGATGACGCCGAACCGTTCCGAATCGAGATGATCCAGGTCCTCCGGCATAATTTGGAACTCGGCGAGTAGCTCGAGCTGCAATTTCTTCGGGAGCGCAGAGATCTCGGCTGCGCTCAGTTCGTTAAAGATGATCTGGAACATGGAAAAGCGTGATTCGTTAAATTGTTACATCGTCAAATCGATTCACGATTCTCTCGATTCACGATTCAAAGATAAATCCGCCGGACGCGGCTGCCAATCCGCGTAATGATTTCCCATGGAATGGTGCGGGCCCTTTCGGCCAGTTCCGCACAGGAAATTCCCTCGTTTCCGTCGCAACCCATTAGAACAACTTCATCGCCCACTTGCACATTATCGATCTTGCTCACATCGATCATCATCAAGTCCATTGTCACCCGGCCAAGGAGTGCGCAACGTTGCCCGCGAACTAAAACGGCGGCGTCACGATTGGAAAGATGCCACGGGTAACCATCGGCGTAACCAGCTGACAATGTTGCAATTCGCATTTTCCGCGGAGTGATAAACGTGCGGCCATAACTGATAGAACTCCCTTTTGGCATGTCGCGCACGAGAGAAATTCGCGTTTTCCATGTCATTACCGGCCGGAGAAGTTTCTGAAATTCCGGGAGTGGCGAAATCCCGTAGAGCATGATACCAGCGCGCACGATATCGAAAATCTTTTCGTTAAATGCGAGGGTGCCCGCGCTTTGCAACACGTGCGCTTTGAAATCACCCGGAACTTCAGCGCGAAGCTGCCCGGCGATTTTGCCAAAACGCTCAAGTTGTTCGCGCGTGTATTCCGCGGCCTCATTAGAAACCGGCAGATGCGTCGAGATGCTGTGAACCTGGATGTTCGGGAGTGCCGAAACTTCTTTAAAAACGTGCAAGGCTTCCCTTTCCGGAACGCCCATCCGCCCCATTCCCGTGTCTACCTTAAAATTGATTGGGATCGCTCCGTTGCTTGCGAGGCGACTGAATTCCTGTGCTTCCTCGAAGGTCGAGATGGTCGGAATAAATCCCGCCTCTACGATTGTCGATCTTTCTTCGGAAAGGGCGGGGCCAAGAATGATGACTCGGTGAGAGAGCTCCTTTCGCAGCACAATCGCCTCCTTGAGACTCCAGATTTGCGACGCCGAATAATTGCGCATCGTTCGCCAGCGCCCGCGCGACGCCAATCAGCCCATGCCCGTACGCGTCCGCTTTGACAACGGCGAGAAGCTCGGCCGATCCAATGCGCTCGCGCACAACGGCCGCGTTGTGCCGCAAGGCGCTTCGATCAATTTCAGCCCAGCATCGGTAGATCGCTGTAGTCATGAAGTGATTTCTTGAGCTTTTGGCAATGTAATGTGCGGCTCTCGCAAATACATCGGTTCTAGCGGCGGCAATGTAAAATTGCGAGTTGGGTCTTGCGTAAGGCGCGCCAAGACAACTGCCGAAGGATATCGGATCGCGGCGTCTGGAAATTGCGGCAGCGATTCACAACAAAAGATGTGCGTGTCATTCCCAAGTGTGGCGAGTTTGTTCTTTAGCTCTTCTTCACTGAACAAGTGGGGGCCTTCGACCAGTTCGTTCGCGCGGATCTGTGCAAAGAAAAATGATTTCCGACGCGCATCGCCAATTACGCAGTATTCCTGCGCGTCGCTGTCCATCGCGCAGATCGATGGATACCCGATCAGGCGTGCACCTGATGAGACTTGCAGGCCGATTGCGGCGGAAATCGCGATCCGCGTGCCAGCATAAGAACCCGGGCCAAGCCCCACTACAACAAGTTGTGGAGCGCCGAATTTTTTTACGACATTGTCCAGATTCTCAAAAAACGCTGCGGAATTTTTTCGATCGTTTGGCCATTCACACGCAAGCTCGATCTCGCCATCCAGCCAGACGAGGCTGCCGCGTTCAGTGGAAAGTTCAAGCGCGAGAATTTTCATGCGTGATGATGGCGCGTTGATTTCCCGATCTGATCTCAAACAAAATCCATCGCGCTTGCTCGGGAATGAATTCGGGAAACCGATCTGCCCATTCGACCACGGAAACTCCGTCGCCGAAAAAGTAATCGTCGAGACCAAGCCGCGCGAGTGATTGGCGATTCTCGACGCGAAAAAAATCGAAGTGATAAACAGGTAGTCGCCCGTCTCGATATTCGTGCACAATCGTAAAGGTAGGGCTCGACACGGCAGCGTTGCTTCCCAGACCGGCGACGAAACCTCTTGTGAATAGAGTCTTGCCGCTTCCCAGTTCGCCTTGGAGGGCCAAAATTGATCCAACATTGATATCCTCTGCAAGCCGCCGTCCCATCGCCTCGGTTTCAGTTGGGCTGTTGGAAATGAACGTAGCCACCTCGGAGAAGCTGAGAGTTATTAGTTGAAGGTTTAGAGAGGGAACCAATGCGTGTTAGGGGCAACTTCGGAAATTTCTTTTGCCATTCCCGCTCCAGCCGGTTTCCGTCGCGCCGCGAAATGGCGAAGAGCAATTCGTAATCTTCGCCTTCGGAGATTGCATTACCAATATTTGCGCCACGGGTAAGCGGCAGATTCTGCATCTCGATTTTGAATCCAACTTTGCTGGCGCGCGCCAGTCGCGGAAGATCGGCCCCGAGCCCATCACTTAGATCCATCATCGCATGGATCGAGAAATTCTTAGTAAGCCAGCGCGACTCCACAATCCGCGGAATGAATCGCAAATGCTTTTGTTTCAAGGCGCCACCGAGCTGTCCGGTCACAAAAAGATCATCGCCAACTTTGCCGTCACGGCGCGATACCCAGCGATCTCTTTCAACAAATCCAACAACACTCGCGGAAATGGAAATCGGCCCGGGCGTGCTGCTCGTTTCGCCGCCAACTATGCTGACTTCGAACCGCTTCGCAGCTTGGCGCAAGCCGCGATAAAGATCTTTCACCCACTGAACTTTCGTTTGTTCCGGCGCGATGAGGGTGATCAGCGCAAATTGAGGGACGGCTGAGGTCGCGGCAAAATCGCTGAGCGGGCGCATCATTGCTTTCCAGCCGACATCAAGCGCATTCGCGCTCGGCGAAAAATGCACGCCTTCGACAACACAATCAGTCTTGAGCACAAGAAAGTTGCGGCTGGCTTGGGTTTCCACCACGGCGCAGTCATCACTTGGGCCCACGGCAACAGCTCTTCCGAGCGAAACACGATGCAAAAGGTGGTCAAGCAGCCGGTCTTCCCCCAGTTCGCCCAGGCGAATCCGTCCTCTAGCGGACTCGCGAAGTTTCACGGCGAAAAGATCTCTGGAAATGCGAGGGCAGTAAGGGTGAGCGAATTGAAGAGCGAATGCATGGTCATCGCGACAAGGATGGAACCGCTCCATTCATACGCAATCGCGAAGCAGCTTCCCAGAACGAACAGTGGCACAAACGAAGGGAAATGTGCGTGCGCTGCCGCAAACAGTAGCGCACTGAATGTGACGCCGAGCAGACGGCCGAAATAACGTTTGAATACACCGTAAAGAAAAAATCGAAAAAGAAATTCTTCAACTACCGGCGCGATTGCTACGGCGAAAACGATAATCAACATTCGCTGCTCGATCGTGCGCGATTCGCTGAAAAACTCGACGATGTTTTGCTTGCTAGAGCCACCTCCGAAAAGCCGCTGCGTAATCAGGTCGCACAACAAGATCAATGGATAAGCGAAAAACAGCAGGATCGCTCCAGTGCTCAGGGCCCGGATAAAACTGATCCTGAAAAATCCGCCTAACGAGCCAACGTCAAATCCGCGAAGCTGGAGGAAAGTCACTATGACGAGCACCACGAAAACCATGAGAAGGAAATTCGCGAGAAGATTGCGCGCGCTGAAATCGATCGACGGACGCGAAACTGATGAGCTAATGGTCAGCAGAAGAAAAAGGATCAACAGCGCAGCGAGTATTGCTTCGGGCAGCCCGAAGGTTCGCGTCGCGCTAGCAGGCGCAGACGTTCGCGCGCTGATCTGGTTAATCAGCGAAATGTAAACATAAGCGCTGGCAACAAGGTAGAGGAGGCCTAAAAGAAAGCCCGGGGCAGCTCCGAATGCCGCGAAGAGGCTGCCGGATCCCATGCGCCCTGTCTTCTACGGAGCGTAATAGCTCGGCAGGAAATACGCGCGTCCAGTCTCCAGTTGTGGAATGAGCTGCTTCGGAAGTTGGAGTTCGATTTTTGAATCAGCTTCTCCAAATATTCGGAGGAACCGGCTCAAACTGAATGGTGGACCGTACTTTACCACTTTCGCGTCCGGCGCGTTCCCCAATTCTTTCGCTTTACCGAACGCGTCGTCCAACTCACCAAGGCCATCGATTAGCTTGTTTTCGAATGCGTCCTTACCCGACAAAATTCGGCCGTCGGCAATCGTATTGCGCAAAAGATCCGCCGGCAGATTTCTTTCCTTCGACACGATGCCGAGAAACTTATCGTAAGTTTTCATTATGAAACTCTGCACAAGCTCGCGTTCCTCCGGCGTGATGGGCCGCGCGCCGTTCAGCATGTCTTTGAACTTGCCGCTTTTGAAAACGACGGACGCGAGTCCGACTTTGTTGAACAGCTGCTCGTAATTCAGTGTTTGAATGATGACCCCGATGCTGCCGGTGATGGTCGTTTCGCTTGCCATCAAGAATCTACCGCCGCAGGAGACGTAATAGCCCCCGGACGCGGCCAGCGAATCCATGTATATGACCACCGGTTTCTTCGAGCGCACTTTAATCAACGCGCTGTAGATCGCATCGGAGGCGGTCACTTCGCCGCCAGGAGAATCGATTTCCAGCACGATCGCTTTGACGCGACTGTCATCGCGCGCCTGTTGCAGTGCCGCGCGCATGTCATCGACCATCGAATCGGTCACGCTGCCCGGAAGCGAAGAGCTGATCAGGCCCCGCATGGTGATCACCGCAATCTTGTCGGTAGTCGCGCGTGCGCCTCTCTGGAGCAGAATTTCGCGGAAGCGCGGAATAGGCTCCGCTTCGCGAATACCGCCGAGGCGCTGAAACGCCGAAATCATCAGCACCAGGTTAACGAAGAGACTGGCGCACAGCGCGACAAACAAAAAGATACTGAGACAACCAAGCCTGCGATTCGCTGCCATGACGGGACGAAACTTCCGGAGAACTGCCCCACGCACAAGCGCTTTTCATTGTTGGGCGAGAGGCAATCGCTGCTCAGCGAGGAGGTGACAACGTTTACCGCCAACTGTGATGCTGTAGTGTCCGCTGTGGTCAGCGGATTACGGACCCCACCCATCGCGTCTCAGTGCGCTGAGGACAGCGCACACTACAGCCATCGAGCGTTCTAAAGCGTTTTCAAATA
>QHNF01000095.1 GCA_003218345.1 Verrucomicrobiota bacterium
GCCCGACGCAGGCGAGAGCGTGCCGCATCTGCATGTACATCTGTTGGGTAAACGCGCGCTCGCGTGGCCACCGGGTTAGGGTGAACTGCTGTAGCGCCCGCTGTCCTCAGCGGATTTAGGGGCGGTACAAGCTCAGAGCCAGTGCGCTGAGGACAGCCGACGCTACAGCACTGCGGGCTTTCGCCGGGCGAAAAACATCGCCTTGCGAACTCGACGGCTTAAAGCCGTCGAGTTTGTCGAGCGGCTAGTCACGAACAAGCGCCCAATCGATCCCGATGGTGCGTTTGTCCAAAAAGCGCTTTAGCGATTTGGGAAACACGAAATAAGTCGCTCCTTTTCTTTCTTTAAAACCAACGATCCCAAAATCTGTCCCGCTCTCGCTCTTTTGGACCGTCATCACTCGGTTGTTCTTTATTTGCGTTTGAAAGTGCCGGTCAGCGGTGGGTTTTTGCCAAAGCGTGTAAACGTCCGGTTCACCGCATTTTTCGACCACCTGCGAAAAACGTACCGCTTTTGTTTTAAGGAGTTTCATAGTAGCGCATGCGTCCCGCTTGCGTGCCGAGTAAACGCAAGCCCGAGGCTCGCGCCAGTTTGCAAAAAAAGCCCGCCAGAGAACTACGGCAAAGAGGATCAGACTACCGTTGCTGCATTCCTGCCCTGGCGGGATTCGTAAGGCCTCAATCCATAGCCCCTGGCGGAACCTGAATTTCCCTGCAACGTTAGCGTTATGCAATCGGGGTTTTGGAAAAAAAACCGGGGCATTGACAGGCCGTGACGCTTCTGTTTGCATCGACGCTGTGAAATGCATCCCGCTGCTTTTGCTCATTGTTCTTTCCGCCGCGGCGAACTCCTGCACAACGCTTGTTAATCGGCGCGATCTTTACAGCCCCGAACCGGCACCCGATTCGCTAGAAGCTATGCGACAAATGACGGCAGTAACGACGACGTCTACCTCGGCGCGCAGCGAAGAGGTCACTCCGCCGCCGGAGCTCCGTCGGTATTAGATCCAACTTTAATTAGCCGAATGGCAGGTTTGCCTTGATGCGCGCCACGTCCGTATTGTCCACACGCGCTGCTTTGCTCAAGTGGCGTTTGCGTTTTGCGTTCTTAGCCGATAGCAAATGGCGCCGCGAGGAGTGTGCTCGCAGCACCTTGCCACGCGCAGTGATTTTAAAACGTTTTGCTACTGATTTGCGTGTTTTACTGCGAGCAATCGGCTTCGGCATAAGGCAGAAAAGATAATTGTACGCAGAGTTTTGACAACCGCCTTTTGCCGGCGCGCCCGGTTAGGAACTGCGGAACGCCCCTCCCACTTTTAATTGGATGTTGGACGTTGAGCATTGAGCGTTGCTGGAAGATTCTTCCCGCATGGAAGACGCCCTAGCCAACAGACCGCACGTGATAATAGTCGGAGCTGGATTTGGTGGCCTCGAGGCAGCTAAGAAGCTCGGCCCTGAAAATGTGCGCGTCACTGTGATCGACCGTACGAATTACCATCTCTTTCAGCCGCTACTCTACCAAGTCGCCACAGCTGCGCTATCGCCGGCGGATATTGCAGCGCCGGTGCGTGCTGTGTTGAGCAAATACAAGAACGTGGAGGTAATCCTTGCCGAGGTGCAATCGGTGGATGTCGAAGCCAAAAAAATACGAACGACCGATACTGAAATCGGTTACGATTTCCTGATCCTCGCCACTGGCGCGCGGCATTCCTATTTCGGGCATAACGAATGGGAGAAATTGGCGCCCGGACTCAAAAGTCTCGAGGACGCGATCGAAGTGCGACGGCGCCTGCTCATGGCGTTTGAGTACGCGGAAAAAATCACTGATGAAGCGGCGCGCAAGGCAGCGATGACTTTTGTGATCATTGGCGGTGGACCGACCGGCGTGGAAATGGCCGGTGCAATCGCAGAAATCTCCCGCCACACGCTGGCCAGAGACTTTCGCCATATTGATCCATCCCAGGCGCGCGTAATTCTCATCGAAGGCGAGCCACGTTTGCTGGCTGCCTTTCCAAAGGATTTATCGGCGAGCGCATTAAAACAGCTTGTCGATCTCGGCGTGGAAGTGCGCACGGCCACGCGCGCGACCAATCTCACTGAGACCGGAGTGCAGGTGGGCAACGAATTTATTCCATGCCGCGTAAAAATCTGGGCGGCTGGCAACAACGCTTCGTTTGTTGGAAAAGCACTCGGAGCATCGATCGATCGAGTCGGCCGCGTCATTGTGAACGACGATCTTACCATTTCCGGGCATCCCGAAGTGCAGGTGATTGGCGACCTGGCGAATTTTTCGCATCAGACCGGAGAGCCTTTGCCGGGAGTTTCTCCAGTGGCGATGCAACAGGGGCGTCACGCTGCGCGCAACGTCCTTGCGATGATTGCAGGGCGTAAACCGCAGCGCTTCCATTACTGGGACAAAGGGAGCCTCGCCACAATTGGACGAAACAGAGCGGTCGCCGACCTAAAGTTCGCGCACCTCAGCGGGCTCCCGGCCTGGTTGGCATGGCTGTTTGTGCACATTGTTTTCCTGGTTGGTTTCCGCAACCGCTTTCTGGTCCTCTTTCAGTGGGCCTGGGCGTATTTTACATTTGACAAGGGCGCACGACTAATCACGCGCAATTTTCAGGCAGAACAGAGACCGCCGGCGTGAAGACAGTTGGTAATTTCACACTTGTTATGTCGAGCAGAGTCGAGGCGTCTCTCACTGTGACTAATGAGAGATTCCTCGACCCAAAAACTTTCGGGGCTCGGAATGACAAGAAACATCAAATCGCTAGATGACCATCCGTATCGCCGTCATTCCCGAAATTAGCGTGCGCAATCTTCAGCGGAAAATTCCTGTCAACATTTCCGAGCTCGAAAAATTCGCCGCCAAGGTCGTGCGCCGTTGTCTGCACATGCGCAGACGCAAAACAACCGATCTTAGAAAGCTGCGCCAGATTTCTGTTTTGCTCGTTTCAGACCGGCGGATCGCCTCGTTACATCAACAATTTCTCCACAAGGCGGGGCCAACCGATGTGCTAACGTTTCAGCACGGTGAAATTTTTATCAGCGTAGAGACAGCGAGACGGCATGCGCGCGCGTTCGGGAATTCGCTCGTCCGTGAGCTTCACTTATGCATCGTCCATGGCCTTTTACATTTGCACGGCTTCGACGATCGAACGCACTCCGGCGCACGCAGGATGCAAAGGGCTCAGGAGCAAATTCTTCGTGAGATCTAGGACAACTTTGTGACACATATGCGACACAAAGTTATCCGGAGCCCTGGAGTCACGAAGAACAGCTGGGGCCGCGGACACTTGAATTTCGAGGACACGGACTGCCGCTGCAGTTTGAACTGAGGACACCGTATGTTAGCCTATTCGGCATGAGTTGCGAGCCACGGCGGGGCCGCGGATGCCTGGCGCAGAGCGAGGAAATGAAAGGGATGACTCATATTTTAAACGAGAAGGCCGGATCTGTAACGACTGCAGAGCCCACGATCGAAAAGGAAACGCGTTCGGAGGAAGATCTCGACCTCCCCTGGCAAGTGGTGGTCCACAACGATCCGGTGAACTTGATGAGCTACGTGACCATGGTTTTCCAACGGGTCTTTGGCTATCCGCGTGAGAAGGCAGAAAGACATATGTTGGAAGTGCATCACAAAGGGCGTTCGGTTTTGTGGAGCGGCATGCGCGAGCGCGCCGAGCTCCATGTGCAGCAGCTGCATGGCTATCTCCTGCTTGCCACACTAGAGAAGGCCGGTTGATATGGAAATTTGTCGGCGCAACGACCAGATCGAGATCTCCGAGCTGGACCCGTTCCTTGCCGAACTGTTTCGGCAAATCCCAACCAGCGCCAATCCAGAAGGAGTGCCAGCAGCCGAAAAACGCCTCTTCACCCCACCGATAAATGGAAAAGAAGCGGAGATTTGCGCGGAGTGGAAGATTTATGTCGAACCTGAGTTACGGCGGCTGTTTCAGACCGCAACACAGACTGTAGCAGCTGATTTGGAGCAACTAAACGGCAGCGAAAGAATTCTTGCGAATCGTACCCTGCGCATTCCATGCAAACATGCTGACGCCTGGCTGAGCGCGTTGAATCAGGCCCGCCTAGTCATAGCCGCAAAAAATGATTTCACTGAGCGCGAATTGGGCGACCACTTTCGTTCACCCACAGGTTCGCGCCGGGACCTAAGTCTGTTCCAGGTAAACTTCTACGGCTTTCTGCAGGAATTTATTCTGCGCGAGTTGGGCTCTTGAAGGAAAAGAACCCTACAAGGAGGTTTCATGGGTCAATCGACCCTTACCTGACCTCTCCCTGCCAGGGAGAGGCGATCCCATCTCGCTCGGGAAGAAGGTGAGGATGAGGGCGTCTGGAATAAAAGAGAGCAAGCAATTTCACTTTTGAAACCGTTTGTAGTAACTAGGCTTCCTTCCGCGTCCGCACCATCAACATGAGACGTTCTTTGATCGCGGCAGAAGCTTTCGCCGGGCGCAGACTCAACGCAAACGCTTCATGCAATCCGTAGCATTTAGCAATGAAGTCTTCGGCCTTTTTTCCGAATTTCTTCCGCGCTCTTTCGAATTCCTCCAACTCTTCCGGCTCCAGCGCACCGATAACATAGAGCCGCGACTGATTCTGGAACTCGTTAAAGTTCATCTCTCAACTCCTTGAGCCCGTCATAGATTTTTTTAAGGCCGAG